>JBFFMB010000239.1:0-3813 GCA_041554455.1 Bacteroidales bacterium | reverse complement strand
TGAAATCGATTTTGCGGGTCATCCTACTTTAGGTACAGCATTCATCATTAATAATTTCATAGAAAAATACCCAAAACAACTCATCAAATTAAATTTGAAAGTTGGGCAGATCGCTGTTGAAATTAAAAGCCAAATGTACTGGATGAAACAGCTTCAACCTGAATTTTCGGAAACGATGGATTCAAAAATGATCGCAAAAATGCTGGATGTGAAGCCTTCTGATATTGATGATGAGTTTCCTATTTTAGGCGTAACTACAGGATTGCCCTTTACAATTATTCCGCTAAAAAGTAAAGCTGCTTTGCTTAAATGTAAACTGAATATGGATCTCTACGAAGAGTTTATTAATAGAACATGGGCGAAAGGAATCATGGTTTTTTGTCGTGGTGGCTATACTATTTTACAGGATTTATCGACGAGTGTATTTGTTCCATGGCTTGGGATTAATGAAGATCCTGCAACAGGAAGTGCTGCTGGTTGTTTAGCAGCCTACCTACTAAAGAACGATTTCTACGGAACTCCTTTTATCAGTATAAGTACAGGGCAAGGTTATGAGATCAATCGTCCATCTGATATCAGTATTGAAGCTTCTCTTGAAAAAAAGCTTTATAATATCGCAGTTGGAGGAGATATCGAAATGATCGCTAGTGGAGAATGGAGTGTGTAATTTATACAATTCCTAATGCAGATGCATAATTGAGTGCTTCAAAAGTATTGTTTACATCTAGTTTTTCGATAATTCGTTGACGATGAGTATTCACTGTATGAACGCTGATAAATAATTTATCAGCAATTTCTTTACTTCTCAAGCCAGACGAAATCATTTTCAAGACTTCTTGTTCTCTATTGGATAAACTTGGTTTCAGTTCTTTTTGATTAAGTTCATATAAGTCTCCGTTTTTCAAATCTACCATGCGAGAGCGGTAGCTTGTACGTAAATCCTGATCCGGAGAAATATCCATTACTCCTAACGCAAGCCACATGTTCCCATGGATATCATTTTCTAGCAAATGCTGTTGCTCTATGACTCTTACATAATTCCCTTTACCGTTTAATATTCGATAATCAGATATCATCTTGTATTGAGCCCTGATTTCAGGATCTAGTCCCAATCCAATCTTAAAAAAGTGGTTCCCGGTTTTAAGAGCCATCATAAAATCATCAGGATGAAATTTTTTATTAAAATATTCATTTCCCTCCTCATGAGCTTGCTTGATGTTATAACCTAGTACAGATTCAAAACGAGAAGAAAGATAGATGTGTTTTTTCTTATTTAGGTCAAATATTGAAATTAAACTGGTATCTAATACATTTAAACTATTTAGCATCTCAATATGACGATCTAATACAGCGTAGTCCAGATCTGTTTCAACAAATGATTGAGAATTTAGTAATTCATTATAGGTTTTAAATAATTCATCCGTTGATTCTTTCATCCTTCAAAATTAATGATTAATCAGTATTGTTCAGTAGTTAAAAGCAATTCAATTTTGCAGAATAAAAATAAACGAAAATTAAATACAAAAAAATGAAATCTAAAGTCTCTGCAATTATAGTAATTACTATGATATTATGCGTAAATATCGCACGAGCAAATAATCAAAACATAAGAGGGCTTGTAATTGATGCGATTACTGAGTCACCTCTTCCTTTTTCCAATATTATTTTATTGAATATAGATCCAACTACAGGTGCTGTAAGCGATTTGGATGGACATTTCTTAATTGAAAATCTTAAAGTCGGAAGATATGATTTGGAAGTATCACAAATGGGCTATGAATCGAGTATCATCCGAAATGTAATTTTAGGTAGTGCTAAAGAAGTTGTGCTTGAAGTTAAGTTAAAAGAAAAAATTCAAAGCTTAAATGAGGTTATCATTCGTCCTAAAACAGAAAAAGAGAAACCAATCAATCAAATGTCTTTGATTAGTGCCCGGAAATTGAGTGTTGAAGAAGCTTCGCGTTATGCGGGAGGTTTTGATGATCCAGCCCGATTAGCAAGTTCATTTGCGGGAGTTGCCAGTCAGATTGCTAATAATGGGATTGTGGTTAGAGGCAATGCCCCTAAAGGCCTACTCTGGAATTTAGAGGGTGTCGAAATTCCAAATCCAAATCACTTTGCAGAAATCAATGCTTTTGGAGGTGGCGGAATGACTGCTTTGAGCAGCCAAATGTTAGCCAATTCAGATTTTATGACCGGAGCTTTTTCTGCCGAATATGGGAACGCTTTATCTGGAGTGTTTGATATTTTTATGAGAACGGGTAACAATCGTAAAAATGAAAATACCTTAAAATTGGGTTTAGTTGGTATTGATATTTCATCCGAAGGACCCTTTAAAAAAGGGAGGAATTCTTCCTATTTGTTTAATTACCGATATTCTACTTTGAGTTTGTTGAGTTCACTTTTACCAGAAGATTCTGATGGAACAAATTATCAAGATCTAGCCTTCAAATTTAATTTCCCAACGAAAAAAGCAGGTGTTTTTACGTTATGGGGACTTGGAGCTATCGATAATTCTGGGACAAATATAAAGAAGGAGCTAAACGATAGAATTTATGAGCAAGACCTACAAAACCAGGACAGCAAGCAAAAAATGGGAGCGATGGGTTTTAGTCATAAATTGTTTTTAGGAAAAAGTTCATTACTTAAAACGACTTTGGCTGTGACTGGAAATAGTGTGAAATATGATGTTGAGCAATTAGTTAAAGCAGATCAAGTGCTGCCTTTTTTTAAAATTGATGACAATAGCTGGACTTATTCAATGTCATCTACTTTGAGTCACAAATTTGGAAGCAGACATAATAACAAAACGGGTGTTAAAATCAAAATGATGAATTACAATATTCTTCTCCAAGAAGCCCCTTTTGTGGGTGGTGATTTAGTTACCTATACTGATGAAAAGGGGAGTAGTGAACTGATTCAAGCATTTACCCAATCATCTTTATCATTGAATAATCGTTCAACCTTAAATCTGGGTGTACATTTTCAGTATTTTATGTTGAATAAGAATTACTCCATTGAACCTCGTCTGGCTTTTAAATATCAAGTTTCGCCAAAAACAAGTTTCAGTTTGGCTTATGGATTACACAGCAGACTTGAAAAAATTGGGTTTTACTTGAGTAATACTGGGGATATGAGTAATCCAAAGCAAGAAAATAGATCTCTCGATTTTACAAAAGCGCATCATTTTGTAATGGCCTTAGATTTTAATTTGAGTCAAAATATGCGATTTAAAATTGAACCTTATTTCCAATACCTAAATAATGTTCCAATTGACCCCAATTCTTCCTTCTCATTTATAAATCTTGAAAGTGATTGGTTTATTAATACAAAGTTGGAGAATAAAGGAGTAGGCCGAAACTTTGGTCTTGATTTAACCCTTGAACGCTTTTTGAATAAAGGATGGTATTTTTTGATTAGTGCTTCTGTTTTTGATTCAAAATTTAAGGCAGGGGATGATATCTGGAGAAATACTCGCTATAATAAGAATATTGTAGCCAATGTACTCTTTGGAAAGGAATGGAAAACGGGCAAATCTAAACAAAATACCTTTGGTGTAAATACGCGTATTTCTTATCAAGGAGGCGATCGATTAACTCCTTATAATGAGACTTTGAGTTTACAAATGATGGATGTTGTGGACGATAATGTGAATGCATTTAGTGAGCAAAAACCGTCCTCCGTTTTAGCTCATTTAACGATTAACTCTCGAAAAAATAAAAAGAAGCACGCATCCGTATGGAGTTTGCAAATTCTGAATGCATTAGCCAATCAGGAATTCTACGGATATCGCTATAACTACCTGGAAGCTAC
>JBFFMB010000238.1:0-3822 GCA_041554455.1 Bacteroidales bacterium | reverse complement strand
GGTTCAGCAGATTAAACTTTGTAAATTCGATAAACTGCATTTTGTATTGGGGATGGTGGATGATAAAGACATCACAGATATTCTGAATTTATTGCCACACGAAGCGATCTATTATTTCTGCAAAGCAGATATCCCACGAGGAATGGATGAAACATTATTACAAGAAGCGGGACATAAAGCAGGATTAAATGGGAAAACCTATAGTTCTGTTAGAGAAGCCTATAATGTTGCAGTAAATAATGCGAGTAGTAGTGATTTGGTATTTATTGGAGGAAGTACATTTGTGGTTGCTGAAATTGTATAAATTACCCCCCGCTAACCATATGTAAAACAACAACATTGTCACCATTTTTAACAATGGTAGTTTCGCGATCTGCTTTTTTAACGAGCTGTCCATTAAGCTTTGTAACTAACATTTTAAATGTATATTTTTTGAGCTTAATAAGCTCCGCTAAACTCAGACTGTCGCCTTCTATTGTTTCAATTCTATTATTTATTGTTAATTCCATCTTTCAAATGCTTTTTAATAATTAACTCAATCGCCTGATTGGCTTGCATATGAGCAACAATTCCAACACGAGGTGCCATGGGAGGCATATCGTCGGCAATTGCTGTTTCAAAATCTCCACAAATATACAAATTGTCATATTCTTCCATCCGGATGCTATTATTATTCCCAAAGCCAGCCATTCCCATTCCACATATTAGAGGCATATCAGGCATTTCCGATAAAACAGTTTCTATAATCATTTGTTTCATCTCAGCCAAATCAAAGGCTTCGATAAGCACATCGCAATCTTTATAAATCCGAACTATATCATCTGGACCTAATTTTATTTCATGAGCCTCTACTTTAACATGCTCATTTACAAAATAGATATTATCTGACAACGTATGACATTTTTGTTGCCCAAGTTGATCATTGTAATAATATTGCCGATTTAAATTGGATTCTTGAATAATGTCAAAATCGGAGATTATTAGTTTTCCAACTCCACTACGAGCTAAGGCCACTGCACAATTTGAGCCCAATCCTCCACAACCGGCAATTCCAATAGTTTTGCTCGATAATATGGTTCTGATTTCTTCAAAAGTCATGTTTACTGATTTGATTTTTTAAACAGCTAATTATTACAAATATATAACTTATATGTAAGTTTCTATATTTATAAGCTATCTAAATAAATTTACATATTGATTATTTTCAATATGTTATTGAATAATAAACCGTTATGAATAAAATAACATAACAGTTTTTTAGGATTTATTGGGTAGATAAAATAAGTATTATTACTTTTGTGAAGTTTTTAACAATGAAGCACGAAAATTTACATCATTATGAATATAGAGGAAATTAAAAAAAGCCATAAGTTGCTCAATGAGTGGACTTATAATTGGACTGCACTTGAAAAAGGCTATACAGACAAAACCTTATACATCAATGTTGGCAGTAACGAAATAAAAGAAAAAGCTGTTCCAGCATTGATGAAAGAAAAATTCATTGGCGGAAAAGGGTACGGATTAAAACTTTTATGGGAAGCAACCAAAGCTGACACCAAATGGAATGATCCTGAAAATGAGATTGTAATTTCATCTGGACCTATTGGTGGAATTACTCAATACTCGGGTGCTGGTAAATCATTGGTCGTTTCTATCTCTCCACAAACTGACTCGGTTATGGATAGTAATGTTGGAGGTTTCTTCGGACCATTTCTAAAATTTGCTGGATTTGATGCAATCGAATTACAAGGGAAAGCCGAAAAGGATGTAATAATATACATCGATGGTGTTAATCACAAAATAGAAATTTTTGAAGCTCCTAATGAGCCAGGTGACAGCCATGTTTTAGCAGAAGTTTTAACCGAAATGTTTGCTGATGACGATAAAGACAAAAAAAATATCGGTGTTGTTTCTGCCGGAGATGCTGCTGATCATTCATTGATTGGAATGCTTAACTTTAGTTTTTACGATCCAAAACGTAAGCTGGTTCGTTTAAAACAAGCGGGTCGTGGTGGTATAGGTACTGTTTTACGCGACAAAAAAATTCGCGCATTGGTTGCAAAAGTTCCTGGTGTTAAGGGTAACCTTAATAATGTGGTTGATATAAAAACCATTATGGAAAAAGGCAAGAAATTCAATCGTGAGATGCGTGAGTTGGATGATTCTCAATGTGAGATGAAAACCAAAGGTACTGCTCACCTTGTTGAAATCATGGATAATTACGATCTTCTTCCTACTCATAATTATAAATTTGGTAGTCACCCAGACTCCAAAGCAATTGATTCTGAAGTATGGAAAAGCAGATTTACCCAAGGGATTCCTGACGGTTGTTGGATTGGTTGTAATATGGCTTGCGCCAAAGGTGTTGACAATTACGAATTAAGAACAGGCCCTTATGCTGGGGACAAAGTTATTGTGGATGGACCTGAATATGAAAATGCAGGTGGTTTGGGATCAAACTGTGGTATTTTCAATCCTGACTATATTATTGAAGCAAACTTCTATTGCGATACCTATGGTATTTGTACTATCTCTTGGGGTACTTTATTAGCCTTTATCATGGAATGCTACGAAAATGGCATTTTGAATGAGGAAAGAACCGGTGGGTTAAAACTTAATTTTGGAAATGCTGATTCAGCCATGGCACTCATTCATCAGCTTGCAAAAGGTGAAGGATTTGGTCTAATCGCTGGGATGGGTGTTCGCAAGATGAAAGAGCATTTCATTGCTCAAGGATGGGGCGATGCTGCATTCTTACAAGACATTGGAATGGAAAATAAAGGCTTGGAGTATTCTGAATATATTTCTAAAGAATCATTGGCACAACAAGGTGGTTTTGCCATGACCAATAAAGGCCCTCAACACGATGAGGCCTGGTTAATCTTTATGGATATGGTAAATAACCAGATTCCAACTTTTGAGAAAAAAGCTGAAGCACTACATTATTTCCCAATGTTCCGTACGTGGTTCGGTTTGGTTGGCTTATGTAAACTTCCTTGGAATGATGTTGAACCAGAAAACAATGCAGAACAAGATGAGCCTGCAAAAGTTCCTGAACATGTTGATAATTACGTTGAAATTTATAAAGCAGTGACCGGCAAACCTTTCAGTAAAGAAGAAATGATTACCATGTCGGAACGCGTCTATAATTACCAACGTGCATTTAATTTACGTAGAGGCTATGGCGTTCGTAAATGGGATGCTCAGCCATACCGTGCTGCCGGACCTGTTACTGTTGAAGAATACGAATCTAGAGCAGAACGTTACGACAAACAAATGGAAGAAATCATTGGAGTGAATCCTAAAGGAAAAACAACCGAAGAAAAAATGGCTATCACTCGCGAATATCGTGAAGGTCAATATGAAAAATTATTGGATGCGGTTTATTTACGTCGTGGTTGGACTAAAAATGGAGTCCCTAAAATTTCTCATATGGAAAAATTAGGAATGGATCTTCCGGAAGTATTGGAAGTCATTGCTCCACATCAAGAAGACTAATTTACCTAATTAGCATATATTTAAAAAAGGCTGCCTTTCGAGGTGGTCTTTTTTTTATATTTATAATTAAATGTCACAAATTACCTGCTCGATTGTTATAGTTATAAATCATAGAATTAAAAGCGGTGAACAAAGAAAAGTTTACACATATTTATAACACAATTTACCCTCTCCTTTTCAGGTATGTTTACCGTCTATGCAAGAATGATGAAACTTCGAATGATATTTGCCAAGAAGTATTCCTAAAATTATATGCTAAAGCTTCCGAAGGAGAAAAAATAGAATTTGTAAAAAGCTGGTTATTTAAATGTGTCACTAATGATT
>JBFFMB010000237.1:0-3853 GCA_041554455.1 Bacteroidales bacterium | reverse complement strand
TCTTCGGTACCTTTTTTATTACTTGTAAAGAAAAAGAACTTTCCATCTGGAGAGATGTTTGGGCAGTATTCTGTGGCAGCTGTGTTTATTTCAGGACCCATATTTATAGCTTGCGACCAACTTCCATCTTCGTTGCGGAAACTAATATATAAATCACCTCCCCCGTAATGATCTTCAAATCCATGAGAGGTTGTAATGATATAATCACCTTCTGGAGAAATCATGGCATTGTATTCGCCAGCTGCTGTATTAATTTCAGGACCTAGTTTATTGATATTCTTAAGTTCCCCATTTATTAATTGTGCTAAATAAAGATCGTTTCCAAGACCCGTATAGAGAAATTCTCCCTCCTTGGTTAAACTGGGATAGAAGCAGCCTTTTAGATTGGTTGTGTCCATTAATCTGAAATTTCCCCAATCACCTTCAATTCTGTCAGCCAGCCATATTTCCCATGTTGATGGATGGTCGCCTCCTTGAGGTGGTCGTTGTGAAATAAAGTATAAGTTTTTGTTATCAAAACTCACAAAACACTCCGCATCATTAAATTTCCCAGAAAAACTTGCTGTTGATGGAGTAGACCAAGTATCTTCCTTCTTGATCATTATATTTACGGCCATTGGTTGACGAGCGATAGGAGAAGAGGTAGAATAATAAAATTCTTTCATGTCAGGTGAAAACATGGCATCTCTTTCTTGTAAATCAGGAGTGGAGATGAGTCCGGGAGCAAGAAGCTTGGGGGTTAATCCGGGCTCTTCAAAGCCGGGATATGTATTGTTTAATGTGAATTTTTCAGCAGGAGTGGCACCTTTTAATTTTAAATAATCTGCAAATTTATTTTCTTCTAATGCTGTTGCAAAACTCAATGCATTTTTGCCTATAAAATTTATCATGTTCACATTTGCTCCTAATTCAATCAATTTTTTCATAGCATCATAGTGCTTACTTATAATTGAAATATGAAGTGCACACTCACCAAAATCATTCAATAAATTCACATCTAAGCCTTTACTAACAAGCGTTGCGATTAGGTTAGTGTCGCCATTGAGAGCTGCAGGGAGTAATAAGTTTGAGCCATCGTCTGAGAGTTGATTATAGTCGAAATCCGATACCATAAATTTTTCGATAACTCCTGAAAAATTTCCTAAAATGGAAAAATACAAAAGAGTAAATCCATCTTTTCCTTCTGTTTGAATATCAACATTTTGTGATAATAAGAAGTCAACACTTTCTTTTCGTCTTTGCGTTACAGCGATGTAAATAGGAGTCTTATTTGTTTCATCTTTGATGTTTAGATCTGCACCGATTGAGAAAAGCCATTTAATAATATCGCTTGCTCCACCAGCAGCTGCCCAGTGAATGGCTTGACGATTTGCCGGACCAACAACCAAAGGATCGGCCCCATTTTCAACCAATAGTTTTGCAATTTCTAATTTATTGAAGTTTGCAGCAAAATGAATAGGCGCAAACCCACGTGGGTTTTTATTTATCGCATTGCTTGAATCGGCTGCAATAAGCCGATTCACTTGTTCGATATTTCCTTGTCGAATAGCTGTGAACATATCTTGTGAATAGCCCTTAGCTGAAAATAGTACGATTACTAAAATGCCGATTAATTTGATTGTTTTTTGCTGCATGATTTTACAATTTATATTTATCCAAATTATAATTGACTTTTTTAAAAGTCAAAAGAAAATGATATTATAATGATTATTCATAATAAAAAATATAAATTTGATTGGGATTGGGAGAAAACTAAACGAATAGTGAACCTTACTATTTTCATCAGATGAATTTGTGGTTATTAATAAAATATGATAAACTCACATAGAATTACCCTATCATTTTCAACCCTTTTTTGATGAAACCTATTAGTTTGTGTATTTTGCCATATGGATCAAAAAAAGATCTTTTTTTCCACGACTTATAGAAACGGTGGAGCCATCAGTCATCTCAATATACCCTCCATCTTGGCGAACAAATTTTTTGACATATTCTAAATTGACCAGATGTGAATTATGTGTTCTAAAAAAATTACGATCATTTAATAATTCCTGATATTCTTTCAGATTTCTGGAAACTAAAATTTTTCGTCCGTCGGATAAGAAAAACCATGAATAACTTCGATCGGCTTCAATACGAATGATTTCTTTGGTGTTTAAGTATTCCATTCCTACAGAAGTAGGGATAGCAAGTTTACTAGGCAAAGCAGAACGAAGGTTTTCAAACAATGCATCATAGCTAGTGTTTTTTTGTTCGTTACCGCCCCGTGACTTAAATACTTTTGTTACTGCAGATAAAAATTCCTTAATATTGATGGGTTTAAGAATATAATCAACGGCACTAAATTTTATCGCTTTTATCGCATAGTGGTTGAACGCAGTAATAAAGATGACATCAAATGATTTTTCAGGGAATTTTGAAAGCAGATCAAATCCACTTCCATGGGGCATTTCTACATCAAGAAATACGAGATCTGGATTCGCTTTTTTTATGACACTTACCGCTGTTTTAGCATTATAAGCTTTGCCAACAACCTCAACATTGGGGCAGTATTCATCAATAATCGAGCTAATAAATTTTACCGCATCAATTTCATCGTCAACAATAACTGCATTTAATTTCATAGGTCTAGTTTATGATATAATTGGGATATTAATGACTACTCTTGTTCCTGCAGGTTTGCCTTGATCATCTTTTAAATCTTCGTAATGAATTTTCATTTCGTTACCGTATAATGCATTCACAAGTTTCAATCGTGATTCAGTAATTTTTGTGCCTAATGAGGTTTGGCTTCCGTTTTTGATTTTTTTAATTTCAAGAGCTCTTTCACGACCAACTCCATCATCTTCAATGGTAACTGCTATATAGTTTTCCAGTAATTTTAGATCAATTTTAATGAACCCACTTTCATCTTTATTGCTTAGTCCGTGGCAAATTGAATTTTCAACATAGGGTTGAATAAGCATGGTCGGAATTTTGAATAAAAGAGTATCGATTTCATCGTCAATAATGATCTCCCATTTAAATTTATCTTTAAAACGTAGCGCCTCCAATTGGAGATAAAGCTGCAGAGCTTCGATTTCATCGCTAATAGGGATAGACGTATGGGTTGAGTTCTCTAAGGTTTTACGCATCAGACTTGAAAACTTTGTGAGATAATTGTTTGTAGATATCCGATCATTCTGATACATATAATACTGAATGGAGTTCAAGGTATTGAATATGAAATGAGGGTTCATTTGCTGGCGCAGATTCTTTTGGGTAACCTCCGAAATTTTATGATTCATTTCTGATAGACGTCTCAAATTATTTTGTCTGCTTTGGCGGAATATCAATCCTCCGACAACAACAAACAATACAATTCCTATGGAGAGTCCATAGGTTAAAAGTCTGTTCTCATTAAGTTTTGATGAAAGGATTTCTAGTTCTTTCTCCTTTTTCTCGGAGATATATAAAAGTTTGGCTTGTCCAATTTTTTTGATGTAATCACTTTCCATTAAGCTTTGTTGGTAATCAGCATATTTTAAATGATTATAATAAGCATCTTTAAAATCCTCATCTATTTCCGACATTTTAGCTAAGGATTTGTAAAGCCATGCTAAATTATAGGTGTCCTCCGTTTTTTTTGCGATTTCAATGGCTTTTGAATAATAACTCAAAGCTGACTTATGTTTACCTTTGCTATATAGCATACTTCCAAGGTGTCCATAAGAGCTGACAAGCGAACTACTATCTTTCAACATTTCACAAAGTGGAATAATCTCATTGTAAATTTTTAATGAGGCATCCACTTTCTCCATGCTGAAATAAGTACGGGCAATATTAATATTGTTATGTAAAATCCAACTAGAGT
>JBFFMB010000236.1:0-3853 GCA_041554455.1 Bacteroidales bacterium | reverse complement strand
TTCTATCACAAAAGTAATAAATTATCAAATGTTATATATATAACAATGTATATATTTTAGGAAATTGGGGTTTATTCCATTAAACCACGGCCTGATTTCTTGATTTTATTTTCCTTATTCAATTCGAATATAAGCTTATCCAAAATTCCGTTTACAAACGTGCTACTTTTGGGTGTGCTAAAATACTTAGCAAGTTCAATGTATTCGTTAAGGGTAACTTTAATTGGAATGGAAGGAAATTCAAACAATTCGGCCAAAGCCATTTTAAGAATTAAAATATCCATAGAGGCAATTCTCTCAAACTCCCAGTTTACAGCTTTTTCGGTTATTAATTGCTCATAATAATCCGATTTTAAAAGCGTCTTATGAAAAAGGAGTTTAGTGAATTCACGATCTTCATCATCAATTTCACCAGTGGTCTTAATAATTCGAGGAAGCTTAAAGGATTCGTCTGAATCTTCAGTTATAACATTAATCATTTTAACAACCAAAGATGTTGCATTATGATAATCATCAGTCCAATAAATACTTTCATCCTCATAAAACTGGCGAAGCGAATCGGACTTAGCAATATGCTTTTTAAAGGCTTTAATGATGAACTCGCTATCCTCAGAAAAGGATGATTCTCCAGAATTCATATAATCGGCATAATCTTTCGATTCTTTCACACGAACATATAATCGGCG
Source organism: Bacteroidales bacterium (assembly GCA_041554455.1). Classification (GTDB taxonomy): domain Bacteria; phylum Bacteroidota; class Bacteroidia; order Bacteroidales. The sequence continues at coordinate 3,167 of JBFFMB010000236.1, read as the reverse complement.
AATCATCTCGGTTTCTTCCGACCAATTAACTTTATATAAGTCACATTTTTTTTGAAATTCTCTATTTTCGGAAAGTTTTTTGATAAATTGATTATCAATAAACTTTGTATTCGGATTTAAATCATTTTCGCTAGGGAAATGTTTGAGTTTAGCTTCTTCACTTCGTGTTTTAGCAAAACTAACAACTTCTATAAGAATCGCCAATTGCCAAAAACATAACTCATACAATTTATCAATACTGATAAACAATTTTTTTTCTCCAACTTCCAACCGATCGTTATCAGATTGAATAAACGCGTAAAGCGACTGAAGCACTTTAACCCTTAACTGCCTTCTACTTAGCATAAATATATGTTAATGAACCATGATTTCATAAAGAGCCGCAAAGTTAAAGCATTTAATCTAACTATTACAAACCAAAAACTATTAATTCTTTTTTATTTAGATACAAGCTTTTTTGCTATATTTACAAATATTAGTATGAACAATTGCTTAGCTCCCCATTGCAATCGTGGAAATACGAAGATTAGATATTTAAGAACATTCATGGCATATTACTTTTTTTTTTAAATAATATTTTTATTTTTGCTTAAGCAAGATAGTCAACATTAACAAATCCAGAATGAAAATGGAAGAGTCAGGCAACAATGAAAGAAGAGAGGAAATTTTTTCGAGAGCAATTAGAGCTGGCAAAAGAACCTACTTTTTTGACGTAAAAGCTACCCGCTCAGATGAATATTACCTTACCATCACTGAGAGTAAACGTCGCTTTAGTAACGAACAGGGGAAATTTTTCTATGAAAAACACAAATTGTTTCTCTACAAAGAAGATTTTGAAAAATTCAGAAAAGGTCTGAGTGATGTAATGAACTTTGTTGAGCATGGTACAATTCCCGAAGAACCAGAAGAAAATAAAGAAGGCGTTGAATTCAACACCAATCACAGCGATGTTGAATTTGAAGACTTAAGCTCTGAAACTGAACAAATGGAAGTTGAGCCTTCTACGAAGGAAGAAAACTAACTTCGCGAATTCAAGCCTATAGCAGTTTACAGCCTGCTGTAAAATTTTTACTAACATTTTTTTTCGAACCGTTAATAACTTCGATTGGTTACTTATATATTTATGTGGTCAATTATTATACATTTGTAGATCGAGCAAAATCAGACTAAATTAAAAAACTGCTTCTTTTATGGGTAAAGTAATATCTATTGCAAATCAAAAAGGCGGCGTTGGGAAAACTACCACTGCTATCAATTTAGGAGCAAGTATCGCTGTTCTTGAGTACAGAACACTTATTATAGATGCCGATCCTCAAGCGAATGCTACTTCAGGAGTTGGCATGGAGCCAAAAAATATTAAAACAAGTATTTACGAATGTATCATGGATGAAGTTGAACCCAAAGATATCATCTTAAATACGCAAACTCCAAACCTTGATTTAATTCCTGCTCATATTGATCTTGTTGGTGCCGAAATTGAGATGATCAATTTGCCTAATCGCGAAAAGATGATGAAAAAGGTAATTGACAAAGTGAAGGATGATTATGACTTTATTTTCATTGACTGTTCTCCTTCCCTTGGACTCCTTACCGTAAATGCTCTTGCTGCCTCTGATTCAGTGATCATTCCTGTTCAGTGTGAATACTTCGCTTTAGAGGGATTAGGAAAATTATTAAACACCATAAAAATTGTACAATCGCGTATTAATAACGAACTGACCATTGAAGGAATTTTGCTTACTATGTTTGACAAACGTTTACGTTTATCAAAGCAAGTAGTGGATGAAGTTACAACCCATTTTCAACAAATGGTTTTTAAAACGCTGATCAATAGAAACACACGCTTAAGTGAAGCTCCTAGTTTTGGAGAAACGATTATAATGCATGATGCAGAAAGTGTTGGGGCTTTAAATTACTTAAATTTAGCTCGTGAGCTTCTCCAAAAAAATGACTTGACAAATATTAAAAACTCTGACAAACAAATAGACTAGGCTCATGAAACCTAAGAAAAAAGCGTTGGGAAGAGGCTTAGATGCCATACTAGAAAGCCCGGAAACAGACATTACATCAAAAGACATATCAGGGAATTACGTGGTTGGCGCTGTCGCAAACCTACCAATTGAATCCATTGAAACAAACCCCTTTCAACCACGTGCTGATTTTGATGATCAAGCATTGGAAGAATTAGTTGATTCAATTAAATCACAAGGCATTATTCAACCCATAACTGTTCGGAAAATGGGTTACGAAAGATATCAATTGATTTCTGGAGAGCGCAGAATTAGAGCAGCTAAATTAGCAGGATTAGTCGAAATACCTACTTATATCCGAGTAGCTAACGACGAGCAAATGTTAGAATTAGCGCTAGTAGAAAACACCCATCGAGAAGATTTAAATGCCATTGAGATTGCTATTAGTTATCATCGTCTTATCGAAGAATGCAAAATAACACAGGAAGAACTAAGTGACAGGGTTGGGAAAAATCGATCAACCATAACCAATTATATTCGTTTACTAAAACTTCCGGTCGAAATACAGATTGCCCTAAAGGACAAACAAATTAGCATGGGGCATGCTCGAGCAATTATCGGCTTCCCTGATGATGAAAGCAAACTAAAAATGCTTAAAAAAATCATTGAAAATGGATTATCTGTACGTCAAGTAGAAGTTATCAGTCGTGAGTTCAACAACCCAAAATCAATTAAAAAAGAAGTCTACACATCTAAAACTCTTTTAGAAGCAAAAGAAAAACTTATTGAACAATTAGGTACAAAAGTTGATGTAAAAGCCAATAATAAAGGCGCTGGCTCTATTGTGATATCTTTCGATTCAGAATCTGAATTTGAGCGAATAGTATCTTTGCTCAAATAAAACAGTGTTAATTTCGTTTCTAAAATAAATTTAGGCTTGATGTTTTTAAAAAAATATCTCAAATTCGGTTTTATTTTTTTACTCTCCATAGTTATTATTGGAAGTTCACATAAACCCTTGCAAGCCAAAAAGAAGTCTGCAAATAAAAAATCTATTCTCACCAAAGAACCACACTCTGCTCATAAAGCAACTATTTACTCTTTAGCTTTGCCTGGGCTAGGTCAAGCTTACAATAAAAAGTATTGGAAAATCCCCATTATTTATGCTGGCTTTGGCGTAATGACATATTTTATCAT
>JBFFMB010000235.1:0-3860 GCA_041554455.1 Bacteroidales bacterium | reverse complement strand
GACCTTGGAATGTCGTAAATCCAATCATTGGAAATAGTTTTGGAGTAAGCTCCGTTCTTTTTCTGGTGGCTTGGCATTTTCTACTTTATATGATTGCTCAACTGATAGAGTTTTCTCCTGCTATTGCTGAATGGATTGGACATAAACGTGCTCGCAAAATTTTATCGAGTATGACCTTGGCTGCTGTTATTTTTGGGATTACACTCTCAACCCTGCATCAGTCGGGTTTAGGTGCTCTTTACTTAATGGCTAAAGAAAAAATACATCCATTATGGTATTCAGAGTTTATACCTGTGCTTTTCTTTGTTTCAAGCATTTTTGCAGGTCTTTCGATGGTAATTTTTGAAGGATCAATTAGTCAGAATGTGTTTTCTGATCAGATTAGTTCCAAAAATCGTAAAGACCACAAAGGAATTATTCATGGATTGTCGAAGATTTGTGCCATTAGCATGTTTATTTACTTCTTTTTAAAAATACTTGAATTCGTTCATGGCAAGCACTGGGATTTGCTCAATAGCCCTATGGGACATTGGTATCTAGTCGAAATGCTAGGTTTTGTCCTTCTTCCAATGATGTTGTTTTTCTACAGCTATAGGAGTCAAAACAGTCTCTTGATTAAGTTGTCCGCCATTATTACGATCATAGGAATTATAGTGAACAGGCTTAATGTGACGGTAATTGGATTTAGATGGGATGCAGCCTCGCATTACTATCCTTCATGGATGGAGATCGTCGTGACACTGTCAGTTTTGTTTATTGAAATTTGGATATTTAGGTGGGTTATTAGGCGTTTGCCTGTACTCAGAGAATCCCCTTCATGGACTAAACATAATTGAGACAAATTATAAAAAACAAAATACTATGGATGAATTTACCTACACTAATATTTTTGATACAAAGGGTGTTGAATACCTTATAATCATTGGCTTTCTCCTGCTAATTATACCTTTTTGGATTTTTATTAATAAACCCTTGATGTTAAAAGCAAAGATTAGAGAAACGTTTAATGCTCTTTCTGAAAATATTTTAAAGATTCCACAAGGTATATTTTATAGTAAAAATCATACATGGGCACATTTGGAAAGATCTGGCTTAGCAAAGATTGGGATGGATGATTTATTATTACATCTTACGGGGAAAATTGAAATAGCTGAATTAAAGATTTCTGGCGAAAAAATAACCAAAGGAGATATTATTGCTGAAATATCTCAAAATGAAAAGCGACTGAAGATTGCATCCCCGATATCCGGCGAAATACAAAGTGTTAACACTTTACTAAGAGAGAATTCAGAAGTTCTCAATGAAGACCCCTATGGAAAAGGTTGGGTTTACCTGATAAAGCCTGATCAATGGGTTGAAGAAACTAAATCTTGTTTTCTAGCTGAAGATGCAAATGAATGGGTAAAAAAGGAATTGAGGCGATTTAAGGATTTTGTAGCGATGTCAGTTGAAAAATATTCTCCGGAATCAGCAATGTTAATTATGCAGGAGGGTGGTGAGTTATCAGATAATCCACTTTCAGAAATGCCCAAAGAGGTCTGGAATGATTTTCAAGAACAATTTCTTGACCATGATGCTTGAAAAATAATAAGTTAGGGCTGTTTGTTAGAAAAAATTTGTAAATTTAAGAGTTGATTAAAATACCCGTTTTGTTTCTTGTTGGAGAGTTGCGAAAATGAGGAGTTATAATCTGATAGGATTTTCCACACTTTTGCAACTTGATTTTAGGTCTAACACTTATTAATGAATTTGACAATGGCTCAGCTTGCTAACAAATTCTTTAAAATAATACTGGACAACGAACTAAGAAGGAGGTATTCCAAATTCGTATCTTCGATATATGGTCGTGTAGTAATTATCATTGCTGGATCATTAATCGTCCTATTCATTTTATTTAATATTGTTTTCAGATCGGTTTATGTTGAGTTCTTTAATAATACCATTCGCCAAAGTGGTGATAATATAAGTTCTATTGTTGAAGGTTCATTGTATTATTCTATGCTTGAGAATGATAAAGGAATGCTTCAACGTACCCTCGATGTTATTAGCACCATGTCGGGTATTGACGAGGTGAATATGTATAATGATGTAGATAGTCTTGCATTCACATCAGTTTCACCTGCAATGGAAAATCACGCTAATCCGAATTGCAACGAATGCCATAGCGATCTTGGATCAATGTTCTCAACAAAAGAAAAGGCTTACCGAATAATAGCCAATATCCCTGATTGTGGAATATTCCAAAATGATAATGGGCATGGTAATCGCTATTTGCTGATCAGAAAACCTATATTAAATGAAAAATCTTGTTATACAGCGGCTTGTCATGCACATACCCAAAATGAGGAAATTCTGGGATCGCTGATTATCAAATTACCCTTGGAAGATTTAGATTCATTTGTTGAGGAATCATCCACCGATTTTGTGCTGGTGGCTACGCTCATTACTTTTTTGTTAGTGACCTTCCTAATAATATTTACACGAAAAAAAATAAAAAACCCACTGTATTCGATAATTAAGGCTAGCGAAGCAGTTGCAAAAGGGGATAACAGCATACGGATAGATATCAAACCTGATCTGTTGGACGATATGATGAAAGTTTCATTGGCCTTTAATAATATGCTTGATAATATTGATTCAGCAACCAATGAATTGCAAAATTGGTCGCAACAGTTAGAGTATAAGGTTCAAAAAAAGACAGAAGAGCTATCAGAGGCTCAAAATGAGCTTATTCATGTGGAAAGAATTGCGTCATTAGGGAAACTCTCATCTTCGGTTGCCCATGAAATTAATAATCCCTTATCAGGCATATTGGTGTATGCAAAATTAATCCATAAACAATTGGATAATGCTGAGTTTTCTCACTTAAAAAAGGAATCCATTCTCAGACATCTTAAATTGATTGAAACCGAAACTAAACGTTGTGGAGATATAGTAAAAGGCTTACTTGATTTTTCAAGAAAGGATCAAGATGATTTTGAAACGAATAACTTACATGAGTTACTTAGTGCAACTTATGCATTGATGACGCATTCAATCAAAATTGCGGAAATAAATTTTATTACTGATTTTAAAGCTAAATTAGATCAAATATTTTGTAGCCCGAACCAGATTAAACAAGCCTGTGTAGCCATGTTGGTAAATGCCTCAGAAGCCATTCGCGAACAAGGCGAAATTATTATTAGAACGAGTAATCCTGATAAAGAAAGCATCAAACTTGAAATTTCAGATAATGGAGTAGGGATTTCGCCTCAAGATTTCCCTCATATTTTCGAACCTTTCTTCTCAACAAAACGTGATGCAAGTGGGATAGGTCTGGGCTTATCAATTGTTCATGGTATAGTCGAAAATCATAAAGGTAAACTTGAGGTTGACTCAGAAATAGGAAAAGGAACAACAATAACAATAATTTTTCCTCTAAGCATAAATTAAAGAATAGTAAAATGGAAAAAAAAATCTCCATATTAATCGTTGATGATGAAGAATCAGTTAGGGATTCCCTGTATAACTGGTTTATTGACGATGGATATATTGTTAAATGTGCTGAGAATGCAAAAGAAGCATTGTTAATTTTAGAAAAAACCGATTTTGATATCATACTGGCAGATATTAAAATGCCAGGTATGGATGGGATGGAAATGCATAGACGTATAAAAACACTGAATAAGGAGCCAATCTTTATTATTATGACTGCCTTTGCTTCGGTTGATACCGCTGTCCAGGCTCTTAAAGATGGGGCTTATGATTATATTACAAAACCGTTTGATCCAGATGATTTATCGCATTTGATTAGGAATGCAGCAACACAAATTAGCTTGAAAATAGAAAATCAAAACTTGCGAAACAAAATAACTTCACTT
>JBFFMB010000234.1:0-3873 GCA_041554455.1 Bacteroidales bacterium | reverse complement strand
AAAGAAAAAGAAGAAAGCCATTCTACCTTTGCTGAAAATTCTAAAATCGGATATCCCTCGGCAAGCCAGAAATAGATATATAGACAGTTTGTCGTTAGAACAAAAATACATGTTTGAATTGCAGGTGAATTTAGTTATCGAACGACTTACCAACGAGAAAGAATCTTACCTGAAAAAAAGCAATTTACAAGAGTATGAATTTGCCAGACAAAGCAGTATCGCTTTATTTCAAGCATTGAATTATTATTTTAATGCTGCTAATTGGCGCAATACTGATTATAATAAAACAGTTGGAGTAAATGGAAGAGAAATAGCCATGTTTCAAAACTTCACCTGGGTTCACAAAAACGATAGTAGCGCAAAAATAATCATCATTAATCACAATGTGCATTCAAAAACCAAGAGTGGGTATTTAACTGATTTCTGGAAATTTTTCACTCCCTTTGGGGCTTTTGTCAAACAATATTATGGCGATTTATATTATAATATCGGTTCTGCTTATGGTCATGGTAAATATTGGGAGAATTGGACAAAAAATGAAAAGAGAATTATTAAGGACACAGAGATTGCTGAAGAAGGTGAAATAGATTATGTATTAAAATCTATTGGCATTCCCAATTTCTTTATAAACTTTAAATCTATCACCCCTGATCGCCCAGCCTATAAATGGTTGTCAATGCCAATTAACACACGCGAAAGTGATGACTCTATGCCCATCACTCCCAATGAATTTGATGGCTATATCTTTTATGATCAAATTTCAATACCAACAGAATATCTAAAATAAATGTCAGATGAAAAATCAAATTATCCTTTTGCTAGTAAGTACATTAATGCTTGCATGTAGTCAACAACCCAAAACAGTTATTGCTCCTTGGGTCCCATACGATGAGTCTGAAGATATCATTAAAAATGCCGATCATGAATCCCCAAAAATGCAATTTAAATTGATACAATCACAGGTCTTAGATAAGAATGATTTATGGAAAACGATATCTCCGCAGATTAGTAATTTTTCTGAAGAAGATTACCAAAGACTAAAGCCGTTCATCTTTGAACAAAATATACAAAGCATACAATCGTCCATACTCTCAGGTGATCTTAATTATGAAAAACTTACGCAATGGTACCTCTATAGGATTGTTAAATATGAAAATGATAAAGACAAAGCATTGAACGCCATTATTGCTATTAATACCACTGCTGTACAAGAAGCGCGACAAAAAGATAAAAACAGATCAGCTAAAGACCATCCAATTTATGGAATGCCCATCCTTTTAAAAGACAATATCAATACGGAAGGAATGCCGACAACAGCAGGAACTCACTTCTTAAGGAATAATAGAACAACAGATGCTTTTATTGTTACAAAAATGAAAGCGAAAGGTGCTATAATATTAGGGAAAACAAATCTCAGTGAATGGGCTAATTTCCTCTTTCTGGGTGGACCAAATGGCTTTAGTGCTGTTGGCGGGCAAACATTAAACCCTTATGGCCGCAAATTATTCGATACTGGAGGATCTAGCTCAGGAAGTGGTGCAGCTATTGCCGCGAATTATGCTGTAGCAGCAGTTGGCACTGAAACCTCTGGATCAATACTTTCGCCCTCTAGTAGCAATTCTATTGTTGGGCTCAAACCAACAGTTGGTTTATTAAGCCGAGGAGGGATTGTCCCTTTGTCAAGTACCTTGGATACCCCTGGACCAATGACAAAAAACATTATTGATAATGCTATTTTTCTATCTGCAATGAATGGTGAAGATGAAGATGATATTGCCACAAAAAATAATCCTAAAAATAAAAAATACTTGGAGAATTTAAAAGGAAGTAGTCTGGAAGGATTACGTTTGGGGATTACCAAAAACCTCTTAAATGACTCTGTTTTTAAATTAACTGTTGAAAAACTAAGATCCAATGGAGCAATCATTATTGAGTTCGAGCCTGTTCAGGTAAATTTTAATGGCTTTGGTGATTTGCTTAGCGCTGATATGCAAATAGACTTAGAGGTGTATTTAAACAACTATGCTTCTGACGATATTAAACTACGCACAATGAAAGAGATCGTGGCCTATAATAATGAAGATTCTTTAGTTCGAATTCCCTATGGTCAAGCTCGTTTTGAAGGAGCCTCGAATATTGAAATTAGCCCAGAAGAACTCATAATATTAAGAAATCGTCTTCATAAAGAAGGTATTCGTTATTTTGAATCCCCTATGCAAGAATATCAATTGGATGCAATATTATCAGTTAATAATAGAGGAGCTGGTTATGCTGCCGCAGCAAAATACCCATGTCTGACAATTCCAATGGGATATAGGGAAAGTGGAGCGCCTTGTAATCTTACGTTTATAGCCAAACCCTTTGAGGAGGAAAAACTATTAAAAATGGGCTTTGCTTTTGAACAAGCAATTAAGATGAGAACACCCCCTAAAGAATATATGGATTAAAAAACACAATCTCTAAGGATATCTATTCAATTCCCTCTCCTTATAAAAAGGAGGGCTTGTTAGTTTTAAACAGATCATCTTGTTTCAATTTTTGTGTAATTTTTTAAAGGAAAAAATTATTATTTTTCTTAGGCCCCTGATCTCCTGTGATATAAAACAGCAGGATAGTAAATGATATTAGAAAATTAATTAATTTTAAGGATTATATAGGGTTTATTGTACTTAATTAGTCTTCTTCTATAATTTATAACAATATAGTTTTTGACATTTAAATAAACCAATCGCAAAAAAGGAAATCAAAATCAAACAACAATGAAAAAAATCATTTTAACAACATTAGCATTTGCATTGCTCACAACAATAACATTTAGCCAAAACTCTTCTCAAGAACCTTCTAAGTTAGTAAACGATTCAAACAAAACGTTCAAGCACTCACTAAATTTTTGTCCAGGGGGAATTATTTTCGGAGTATACGCAGTTAATTATGAATATTTATTTAAACCACATCATGGAATTGTGACTCGTTTCGACTATGAAGCCATTCCAAAGAGCTATACTGATGCAAATATTGAATCGAATGGCGTGGCTTTTATACTTAATTATCGCTACCACTTTTCTGGCGAATTAAAGTCAACATTCGTAGGAGTTTATTCCAGATACAAGATATACAATGGCTATGGTACATTAGGTTCACAAGATTTTGATTTTAACTTAAAGCATTTCACCATGGGTGTAAACGCTGGAAAAAGATGGGTATGGAATAGTGGTTTTAATATAACTTTCCAATTAGGATATGGGCTTGCCACCGATAACAGAAATGCTACACCTACTAGTGAATCCATTGAATCAATATTAAATGCATTTGAAAAGAAATATGAGTTTATAGATCCGTTTTTCGGAGAGCTTTCAATTGGATGGGCTTTTTAAATTTGGTATTATCCCATTTAATTTAAGGAAAACAGCACCTCTTAAAATAGAAATTAGCTGTTAATGGCCTGATATTAAATGTTAAATAAATCATAAATATTTCTTCCCTATTTTCTTAATAACTATTTTAGATTCCACAATTAATTTTATAGTTGATATTTAAAAATAAATAGATGAGTAAATTAATAAAATTTGGAGAAGATGTTGATGGCTACACCATAGCTGTTTTAAACGAAAGAGAAGTTAGAGCTTCCTCGGGGATCCTATTCGTTTTCATGTTAGTTGCGATCATGATCGTAATTTTAAAAGAGGATTTTACTTTACTAAAGTTTTTTGTGATTGGATTCCTCTTTGATTTTATAATTCGCGTTTTTGTGAGTCCCCGTTTTGCTCCCACTCTAATCATAGGACGCTTAATTGTTCGGCGACAAACCCCCGACTATGTGGGTGCTCCACAAAAGAAATTCGCATGGATTATTGGATTGAGCATGGCACTTTT
>JBFFMB010000233.1:0-3880 GCA_041554455.1 Bacteroidales bacterium | reverse complement strand
AATTAGTTGAGTTTTTGCGGTCATTATTTCCACAACTCATGTTTATCCCAAAAGACTTTGGCTTCTTTGCAGCCATTCTCATGCGATAGTCTCATCAATTCGCGGGTATCCTTCAAGCTTTTCCGAACGCCGGTTCCATAATAGTAACACAAACCCAGATTGTATTGTGCATAGGCATTCCCTTTTTCGGCAGCAAGCCTTAACCATTTGGCAGCTTCATCGTAGTTTTTAATCACTCCTGTGCCATTTAAATAATGCACTCCCAGTTTGAATTGGGCATATTCATGTCCATGGATGGCTGCTTTTGTAAACCATTCGGTGGCTTTCCGGCTATTCTTATGAACAGCTGAGCCATTTAAATAACACATGCCTAATATATATTCTGCATTATTATTTCCTTGAGCAGCCGCTTTCCTTAACCATTTAACGGCTTCACCATAATTTTGTTTAACGCCCTCTCCATTATAATAACAAAAACCGAGTCCGTTTTGTCCATCGGCATTTCCCTGAACGGCTGCTTTCGAAAAATAGGTCAAGGCTTTTTGGTAATTATCCGTATTGTAGGTTGATTGGTAATAATGCAATCCGAGTTTGGCTTGGGCTTTGGCAAATCCTTGTTTTTCGGCTTTGAGTAGCCATTCGATCGCACGATCGAGATCTTGCTGTAAAAACCGTCCATCATAATAAAACAAAGCTAGCTTATACTGCGCATTAGCAAGGCCTTTATCGGCAGCCTTGCGATACCATCCTATCATTTCAGTGCTATTCTTTTCGGTTCCATCGCCATATTCGTAACATAATCCCAATTTGAATTGTGCATTTGTATTGCCTTGTTCGGCTGCTTTTTTGAACCACTTAAAAGCTTCAGTGAGATTTTTATTGATTTTATCCCCTTCAGCATAGCGGATCCCCAAGCTGTATTGAGAATTTGAATCGCCCTCTTCAGCCTTCTTTTTTATATACTCCATGTTTTGAGCATATACAGGCTGAAGAAAGATAAGGACTAAACTAAATAACAGAAAGATTGAGTTCTTACGCATTCTTACAAAAGTATGAAATTTTTAAGCTCAATGAGGATGCTATTCAGATTTAATAAATGGCAATATCATAAGGAATGAATGGCCTTTATTTTTTATTTTAGCTCCTTTATCGAAAAAGTTTTAGATTTGCTTTGGAATGAATGATCTGAATAAATTTCCTTTAGTCTCCATTATTTCGGTTAATTATGCACAAGCCGAGATCACTTCTGCCATGATTCGTTCGATCGAGTCAATAAGCTATCCCCATTATGAGATCATCATCGTTGATAATGTTTCGGATGAAGATCCTTCATTGATCGTTGACAGACATCCACAGGTGCAACTCATCCGATCGGATGAAAATCGGGGTTTTGCAGGCGCCAATAATTTAGGAGTAGCCGTTGCCAAAGGCGAGTATTTGTTGTTTCTAAATAATGATACCGAAGTTGATCCCGGCTTTTTAGAACCCTTAGTTGCTGCTTTTAAAGACAATGAAAGCTTGGGTGCTGTGTCTCCGAAGATCATTTATCATAATACAGCGATCATTCAATATGCAGGGGCTTCGAAACTAAATCCTTATACAGGTAGAGCTTTTTCCATTAACTATCAAGAAGAAGATAAGGGGCAAGTTGATGTGGTCAAACCGACTTACATTATGGTAGGCACCGCCATGATGTTGCCTAAGAAAGTGATTGAGAAGGTTGGATTAATGCCTGAGATCTATTTTATGTATTATGAAGAAGTAGAATGGAGTGAGAAGATTTGGAAGGCCGGATATACCATTCAATTTGTGGGAACTTCAAGCGTTTTTCATAAGGATTCAATCTCTATTGGCGCTGATTCTCCATTGAAAACGTATTATGTCAATCGGAATAGGATCTTATTTTTACGTCGAAATAGTCATTTTTTTCAACTGCTGATCAGCTTTTTATATATGAATGTTTTCGCGATTCCTAAAAGTATAGGGATGTTTATCATTCGGGGAAAATTCACGCATTTGAGATTCTATCTAAAATCCCTTTTTTGGCATCTTGGCCATTTACGAGTAGGTGATTAATTGATGTTCTTTCCTAATTAATCTTTAATACAACGAAGCGAATAGCCAAAGTTTTTGTCATGATTACTTCTGTATACGCCTGATAAATGATAACTCAAAGCCCTTCGTTTAACAGTTGTTTCATCGTTTTGGCTTGAAGTCCACAGACATAAATAGGCTCTATATCCGCTAAATTGGTTGTCTGCTCCTTGTGTTGAAGCATTCCATTCACGATAACAATGTGGAAGTGCTGAAAATCCACTTGAGTTAGTGGCTCCTACACTTTCATCCCAATGTTCAACGCCGGTTGCTTTGAGTTTCCCGCCAGCATCAAAACCTCTCCATTCATATTTGTCCCATTCGGGACTACCCGGACCAAAATTGCTATCAAGGCCCCCTTCTAATTCTTTGAATTCAGCATCAGTAGGGATATGGAAACCATCGGGGCACAGGCCTTGTGATTTTTCGCCTACTGTATATTGCATGACTTCGTCCCATTCATAAAGGCCACCGTATTTATCGCAATTCGTAATATCATTATTGTAGCAAAATTTTTCAATAATGCCATTATCAGCCTGTTCTTGATTGCTGGGTATCATCGTCCCAACATCAATATTTTCCTTAAGCCAACATTGATTGCCAATTTGAACAGTATTATAGGTTTTCCCATAATGCGTTACGGTCGCTAAACCAGGGCATGGGATACCGTATTCTTCATTGGGATCTGGATCTGGATCAGGATCTAAGGCATTCCCTTTAAAACACGACTGAAGAATAATTGCAATAAAAAGGATGAGTAATATATTTATTCCTTTGAACATAGTGATTAAGTTTTGCCTATACAAATTTATAAAAAATAGATTTTTATTGGCTTATTAAAAACTGTTTTTTTCTGAAAGTCAACAATTCATGATTTAGAATATTCTCTTTTTTTAAAATAAAGTTTTAACTTCGCCTATATTGATTAAATTAATTAACTATTCGTTGGGCCAAATTACAATTTAATATGAGAATAAAAGAATTAATTAATAAGGAAATTCTTAAGATCATGGAAAAAAGAGATGCTAAAAAAGCAAATCTCTATATTTATTTTTTATTGTTTTTTAGAGTGTTTTTTTTGTTTCTTAATTTACTTAAAACAAAATTTTATCTCCGTAAATTCAACCAATGTGGGAGCATCGCATTTACCATGGGTAAACCTAAAATATATAATAGAGGCGGTTTTATAAAAGTTGGAACATTGGCTCGATTTATTTCTGATATTTGCCCTGTATTGATTGATGTTGACAAAGGGGGCGAACTGATTATTGGAGATAATTGCCGAATTAATGGTGTTAATATTTCTGTTCAAAGACAAGTCCTTATTGGAAATAATTGTCGCATTGGGCCTCACACCATTATTATGGATAGTGATCATCATGATGTGACTAACCGTTTGGATCACGGAAAACTGAAGGCTATTAGTATAGAAGACGATGTTTGGGTAGCCACAAGGGCAATGATATTGAAAGGGGTAACGATTGGTAAGGGAGCGGTAGTCGCTTCTGGAGCTGTTGTAACAAAAAATGTCCCTGCTTATAGTGTTGTTGCTGGAGTGCCTGCAAAGATCATTAAAACACTTGATCCGCCTAAAGTGTAGGTTTTAATTAAATATTAATATGGGTAATTTTATGAGTAGTGTAGTTGAAAAACTAAAGAACGTTATAATTGGGCATAAGATATTATTCCCAATTGCATTAAAAGTGCATAGTTTTTACTATACACTCTTTTCAAAGAAATTTCATCAAATTTCTCATTTTACTCTTTATGACAGATATCCTCATTT
>JBFFMB010000232.1:0-3886 GCA_041554455.1 Bacteroidales bacterium | reverse complement strand
TTTTCTTACAATTTTAAATATTTCGAGTTCATCTCATAGCGATGTGTTAGCTTCCTTGTTATTATGCAGTTAGATTGCTATTTTTACCTTCATAACCTAAAATAAAAATATAATCTATGAGCCAAAAAGATATTAACCACTATCTGGAAGCCGCCAAACGATCTGCCGAATGGCACGAAGAATACAAGAAAACTATGAAGAAATGTCGTTTTGATACCATTGCGGTACACGGCGTTTATTCCATGCAGGAAGCCCTTGATTTCAATCAGGGATCAACCATCGAACCCATTTATATGGCCGCTTCTCAGGCCTATCGTGATTCGGATGAAATGGAAGCGGCATTGAGCTATCAAATTCCAACCTGGTGCTATTCACGCATCGGAAATCCAAGCATGTATTATTTAGAAGGCGTACTTGCTTTATTGGAAACTTACGGCACTGATATCGATGCTAGTTGTTGTGCAACGTCATCAGGTATGGCAGCCATTCACAGCGCCTGTGAACCATTCCTTGTTGTTGATCCTAAGAAGCCAGATGCTTCAATGAATTTTGTGGCAACCTGCCAGGTTTATGGCGGAACATTCCAACAATTCGCTATCCGTAAAGATGAAGAAAAAGGCATTGAATGGCGCAAAGTCATTAACTCTGCTGATTTGAACGAATGGGAATCTTTAATAGATGAGAACACCCGTTTTGTGTATGGTGAAATGCCAAGTAATCCAGGACAAGCCTTTTTTGATTTAGAGGAAGTTGCTAAGATTGCTCACAAACATGGCATTCCTTTAATCGTTGATGGAACCGTAGCGACGCCTGCGCTCATGCGCCCATTGGCATGGGGAGCGGATATTGTTGTTCAGTCGGTCACAAAGACTTTAACCTCGAGTGGATTTGGCATTGCAGGAGCAGTAATCGCCCGTAAAAATCTGTGTTCAAATATCGATAACGATTTTATGAAAGCCGATTTTGGTTTATATATCAAAGCTTTACCAAACCGTGATAATGGCCCCAATATTTCGCCTATGAATGCCATTCTTACTCTGAATGACATCCGGACTTTGCGTTCAAAAGTGGATTTAATGAGTCGATCTACTATGAAAATTGCGAAGTATCTTGAAAGACATCCAAACATCGAACAAGTTGATTATTTAGGATTAGAATCACATCCTTTGCATAAATTAGCCAATAAATATTTAGTTTTGGTTGATTCTGAAAATGACGATCTTTATAATGAAAAGATAAATCGTTATGGACATTTGATGTCATTCCATGTAAAAGGGGGTGCACAAGCCACTCGCGATGTATTTGACGGATTGCAACGCATATGGAGAGCCACCGATCTTGGCAGAATTAAATCTGTAGCCACCATTCCTGCTATATCGACTCACTCACAACAGGGTGAAGAAGGTCGTCAGCTTGCAGGAATTCCAGCAAATTTGATTCGCTTATGTGTTGGGGCTGAACATCCAGACGATATCATTGCTGATTTAGAGCAAGCTTTAGCTGTTCTTGATGGCAAAAAAATAAAATCGACTTCCCCTGAATTTTCGGCGGGAGGTGCTTCATCTGCAACACTAAGAAAATAGAAAAAAGTGTTAATGTATTATGGTGTTGAAGTGTTTATGTTCTTATTTGAGGAATTTTAAATAATCGCACAACAAAAACACCCAAACACTTTAACACAAAAACACGATATTAGAAATTAGATTCAAGTTTGACTAAATGTTATCAAACTTCAAAACATAACAATCATTAAAAAAAATAAAAAAATGACAAATATCGCATTACTAGGATTCGGAACAGTAGGAAAAGGTTTATACGAAATCCTTAAAGACAAAGAAAATTTCTTAAAAAAGAAATATGGTTTTGATTATAAATTTGTAGCTATTTCTGATTTTGCTTATGGAAATGTATACAATCCCAACGGCTTGGATATGGAGCTATTGATGAAAGAAGCAAGTGCTGGTAAAAAATTCAGTAAAGATTTAGTTGAGATGGACAATGTGACCTTGATCAAAGAATGCAATGCTGATCTAATGTGCGAATTAACCTATACAGACTTAACAACGGGCGGACCAGCTATCGATCATTGTAAAGCTGCTTTAGCTTCTGGCAAACATGTTGTCACTTCTAACAAAGGTCCAGCTGCTTTGTATTATCCAGAGATGAAAAAATTAGCTGATGAAAATGGGGTGAAATTTATGATTGAAGGAACTGTTTGTGCTGGAACTCCCATCATCAATTTAACAGATGGTCCACTAGCAGGTTGTGAAATTTCTAAGATTCGTGGTATCCTAAACGGAACAACCAATTATATGTTGAGCGAAATGGAAAAAGGAATGGCTTATGATGAAGTCTTAAAAATTGCTCAGGAATTAGGATATGCTGAAGCCGACCCTACCGGAGATGTTGAAGGTTATGATGCCAGAGGTAAAGTAACCATTTTGGCTAATATTGTAATGGATGCTGGGATCAAAATTGCAGATGTTAGTTGCGAAGGTATTACCAAAATTACTTTGGAAGATATCGCAAAAGCAAAAGAGCAAAATGCACGTTGGAAACTCATCGGCTCCGTGGAGAAAAAAGACGGAAAAGTGATTGGTAGCGTAGCTCCCGAAATGGTTGATATGTCGCATCCTTTAGCAGGTGTCATGGGTGCCACTAATGCATTGACTTTCACGACAGATTTGTTGGGTGATGTTACCATCGTTGGTCCCGGTGCAGGAAAAATTGAAACTGGGTTCTCAATCCTGACGGATATTTTAGCGATTCATAGAAGTAAAAAATGTTGTAGTTAAACTCGATATTAAGATATTAGATATTTATTGATATTAAAATGGGAGATTATATTCCACTAAATAAATTAGAAGTTTATAAGCTAGCTCGTGAATTATCCCGAATAGCTTGGGATATTTTTGAAAAATTAAGTTGGGAATATAAGAAGACTATGGGGTTTCAGTTTGTTGAATCAGTAGATTCAGTAGGTGCGAATATTGCAGAGTCCTATGGGCGTTATTATTACCTTGACAGAATCAAATTTTTGCATTATAGCAGAGGATCTTTAATAGAATGTAATGAACATTGGTTAGAACTGCTTTTTGAAAGAAATATTATTGATCAAAAAGAGTTTGATGATTTTAAGAAAGTTGCATCAAAACTTTCCTTAAAACTAAATAATTATATCAACACTATTTACAAATCGAAAAATGAGTTAGAGTAGGCAGCTAATATGGATTAGTATCTTAGTATCAAACAATATCTTAATATCATAAATAATTAGATTATGTCATATACCTATAAATGTTTATACATTGATTTAAGTTCTGGTAAGATCGAACAGGAAGATTCTGATCAAAATTTACTTAGGAAGTACATCGGTGGAAAAGGACTAGGCTTTGCATTAATGGAGCAAATAGCGCCAAATCCTGATGTTTTCAGTGCTGAAAATCCAATCATTTTTGCGAATGGTCCTTTTACCGGAAGCAAGGTTCAAACCAGTGCACGTACAACTTTAGTCACCAAATCGCCCGCCACAAATTCTTTATTAGATTCGCATTGTGGAGGTAATTTTGGACCTGCTTTGAAAAGAGCTGGATTTGATTATGTGGTCATTACCGGAAAATCTGACAAACCCATTTATCTTAATATTACGGATAAAGTGCAGGAGATAAAAGATGCTTCTGAACTCTGGGGAAAAGGCATTTTTAAAACCACAGATGCTCTGATGGAAAAACATGCAGGGAAAGATACCCGAGTGGCTGCTATTGGTCAAGCTGGAGAAAATCTATCAAAAATTGCTTGTATCGGGGTTGACAAACATCGTCAATACGGACGTGGTGGATCAGGTGCTGTGATGGGTTCGAAGAATTTGAAAGCCATTGTAGCCGAT
>JBFFMB010000231.1:0-3888 GCA_041554455.1 Bacteroidales bacterium | reverse complement strand
TAATAATGCATATATAGCGAGCTTTAAATTTAAGTCTGATGACAAAAATTCTTTCGATAAAATGATTTTTGTTGAATTGGTTTCTGAATTTATTCCTGAAGGTGTTGGATACACTGAATTATTTGCAGATGAGTCATATGATATAAAAGCGAAGGATATTATAAATTATTCATTTGCAAAGTATAGTAAAGGCCAATTAATTTATAAATTCGGCTCCTATTATTATAGTCTTGAATTTGCAGAATATGCCGATAAAACTGGTGTTTCAGAGACATTTGATCATAATGAATTCAATCATTTTGTATATGAATATGGTGACGGGAATAAGCTAATAATTAGCCGCCCTTTGAGAAAGTTTTGGGAACGAATAGCTCCTTTTTCATACTTCTTCATACTTTTCTCCATATTTGTATTAACGTTTTCAATTTTTCTAAATTTATCCCCTAAAATATTTCAATCACCCTTAAGTTTTAAAAAGCGAATTCAATTTTCATTTACTGGGATTATTTTATTTTCATTTTTGGTTATTGGTGCAATCACTATGTTTTACATAGTAGATATTAATAATAATAAAAATAAAGAAATATTAAGCGAAAAAGCGCACTCAGTACTTGTTGAACTTGAACATAAATTGTCTGCCGAAAATAGTTTACCCGTGGTCATGAGTGAGTATTTGAATTCTCTATTGGATAAGTTTGCAGAGGTGTTTTTTTCGGATATTAATCTATATGATTTGGAAGGAAGAATGATTGCCACTTCTCGTCCAAGGATTATTAATGAGGGGCTAATTTCGCCTTTAATGAATCCTGAAGCATATAGGGTTTTAACGGAAAAAAAGAAGCTCCTGTTTATACAAAACGAATCGATAGGGGATTATAATTATCTCTCGGCTTACTTACCATTCCGTAATTCAGAAAACCAATTGATAGCCTATTTGAATTTGCCTTATTTTGCTCGTCAAAGTGAGATCCAAAAAGAAATTACTACTTTTCTTGTAGCATTGGTAAATATCTATTTATTGTTTTTTGTTTTGGCTATAATTATTGCGCTCTTTATATCCCGAAATATGTCAAAACCGCTGGAGTTAATACGAAGCAGTATTGGTCAATTAAAGCTTGGAGAAACCAATGAAAAAATACAATGGAAGCGTGAAGATGAAATTGGAAGTTTGATCAATGAATATAATTGGATGATTGATGAGTTGAGTAAAAGTGCTGAACTTTTAGCAAAATCAGAGCGTGAAAGTGCATGGCGGGAAATGGCTAAACAAGTTGCTCATGAAATTAAAAATCCGTTAACTCCGATGAAGCTTAGTGTTCAGTATTTAAAGAAGAAATGGGATGATAAATCCTCTAATTGGGATGAACATTTGGAACGATTTACGACCACTATTGTTCAACAAATCGACACCTTATCCGAAATAGCTTCAGCCTTTTCAGATTTTGCAAAAATGCCAAAGAAAAAAAACGAAGTAACTGATATAGAGGATATTATATTAAAATCCATGGGGCTTTTTAAGGAGCACAAACATCTTAAACTTAATTTTGAAACGGATCATCATGAGTGTTTAATCGAAGGAGATAAAAATCAACTACTCAGAGTGTTCAATAATTTGATTAAGAACTCAGTACAAGCTGTTAGAGATAAAGCGGGAGGCCAAATTGATATAGGTCTTTCTTTAGTAGATGAAAATTGTTTAGTCACCATTAAAGATAATGGACTTGGAATACCAAAGGATCGTACTGAAAAAATATTTACACCTAGCTTCACCACAAAATCAAGTGGAATGGGATTGGGGCTTTCTATCGTTAAAAGTATAGTTATTGAAAGTGGTGGAAAAATTTGGTTTTCTTCTGAAGAAAATGTGGGTACTACCTTTTATATTCAGTTTCCAATCTATAAAGAACAAAATTAATTTACATTTTTATTTTTGTAAACTCAAATGACTAATTTTAGATAAAATTTGACTAGTGAATCCGATTAAAAAATTAGCAGGCCAAACAGCTGTTTATGGTGTTTCCAGTATTGTTGGACGACTCATAAACTTTCTACTTGTTCCTTTATACACCAATGTTCTTAATCCTGATGATTATGGTTTATTAATTTTGATGTATTCCTATGTTGCTGTGATTTATGTTTTTTTAATCTATGGCATGGAGACGGCTTACTTCCGTTTTTCTGAATCGACTACCGATAAATTGAAAGTGTATAATACGAGTTTGATCTCAATCTTTTCAACTAGCCTCATTTTTGTACTCATTTCCTTAAGTTTTTCAACAGAAATTGCTGGATGGATTAGGCATGAATCTTTTGCAAATTATGTTCAATGGTTTGTAATGATCATGGCTTTGGATGCCATAGCTGCAATCCCATTTGCTAAATTAAGGGCAGAATCCAGACCTCTTCGTTTTGCTACGATTAAATTTGTCAATATTGGGATTAATCTTGGACTGAATCTTTTCTTTATTTTATTATGCCCATATCTTATTAAAAACGATTCAACGGGTATTGTTCATAATTTTATCAATGCCGTTTATAATCCTGAATTAGGATTTGTTTCTTATGTTTTCATTTCAAATCTAATTGCTAGTGGTATAACAATTGTGATGCTCCTTCCGGAGATATTTAAATTACAATGGCAATTTGATTTTGTTCTGTGGAAGAAATTAATTTCGTACGCATCCCCTTTATTAATTATTGGTTTTGCTTTTGCAATGAACGAAATGTTTGGCCGCATATTGATGAATCATTTATTACCTGAAGATGTTGCTCTTAATGAGATCGGGGTCTATTCAGCAAGTATTAAACTCGCCATATTATTATCATTATTTGTACAGGCATTTCGCTATGCCGCAGAACCTTTTTTCTTCGCACAAGAAAAAGAAAAAAACGCCCCCAAAGTCTATGCTCAGGTGATGAAGTATTTTGTTATTCTTATGCTTTTTGCCTCACTAGGAATTTTATTATATCTCGATCTAATTAAGTTGATCTTAGGCCGAGATTTTAGAAGTGCTATCGGGGTAATCCCTATCTTGCTTTCCAGCTATATTTTTATTGGCATTTTTTATAATCTGTCATTTTGGTATAAACTGACAAATAAAACCATTTATGGAGCTATTTTGGCATTGGGTGGTACCCTGATTACGGTTGTTCTAAACTTCATATTAATTCCAAAGTATGGTTATTGGGGATCAGCTTGGGCTACCTTTGCCTGTTACTTTTCGATGATGGTTGCATCTTACATTTGGGGTCGCAAAGTGTATAAAATTGATTATGATTTGAAAAAAATCGGGGCCTATCTTGCACTGGCTTCAATTATTTATTATAGCTCTACTATTCTGAATATTTCAGACGTATTTAGCCGGATGGTCCTCCATACGATTCTTCTTTTTGTTTTTGTTTTTATTGTTTTTCTGATAGATCGAAAAGAATTGAAATCTGTTTTAGGAAAGTAAACCTCATTATTTCTAGACATCATAACAATAGCTAAACGATTATTGAAGCTATTTTTTCTGTAATTTAGCGCATTAATATTATACCTATGCAAGTAAAAATTGTTAACCAGTCACATCATGCATTGCCAGCTTATGAAACGATTGCTTCAGCAGGAATGGATTTGAGAGCTTTCATTGAAGAAAGCATTGTTTTAAAGCCGCTCGAAAGAGTCCTAGTCCCTACAGGTTTATTTATTGAATTGCCTGTTGGATTTGAAGCTCAGATTAGACCACGAAGTGGACTGGCTTATAAGAAAGGAATAACCCTCTTAAATACACCAGGCACGATTGATGCTGACTACCGAGGAGAAATAAAAATTATTCTTGTGAATCTTTCTAAGGATGAATTTGTGATAAACGATGGAGAACGCATAGCCCAGATGGTTATTGCTGC
>JBFFMB010000230.1:0-3892 GCA_041554455.1 Bacteroidales bacterium | reverse complement strand
TACCTTGTCGTTCAGTGTTAAGCCAGAAATAAAACCACGGCGTATGTCGCCATCGGTGAGCGTGCCAAGCATTCGCTGGTCTTCGTCAAGTACAAAAAGGGTCAAAGTTCCGGGAACTTCATTCAGTTTTTGCATGGCCTTGATAATGCTTGCCGTATTTCTTATCAGGTTTTTACTGAAATCCTTCATGAGTTATCCGTTTGTATGTTGTAAAAAGTTTTTTTGAGGTTGATCGTATCTGTCTTTTTAAATATCTCCAAAATTTGAGATGAGGTATTCCCTTTGCCATAAGGATGATCCCATCGGATTGCTTTATCAAACAGGTAAGCTTTAACAATAGTCTCACTGATTGCTTCCTTTAGGGGCTCACAATTTAAAATGGTTGGCCCCATAATACGCCCTTTTTGCCGATCGCCTATATTTACGGTTGGAACATTAAATGCTGGTACTTCCAAAATTCCGCTTGATGAATTCCCTACTATTGCATCCATAAGTGGTATTGCAGAAAGGTAACGTTGCTGGCCTAAAGAAGTAAATGCAATGGCTTTCCCGGAATGAGTATGTACATATTCATCAATTAATTGGATAATAATACGACCATCTTTATCCGAGTTGGGTTTGGTGAAAATGAGCAGAGTATCGTTCAATTCATCCAAAGCTTCGAGCAGTTGGGTAAATTGTTCGCCAGCAGAATTGTTTTCAAGAGTTACGGGATGAAAAGTAATCAGCAGGTTTTTCGAAAAAAGTTTGTGATTTATCGATTTCTCAAATTCTTCTCTTGTTAAAAGCTTTAAATTAAGTACACTTTCAATTGCAAGCGCTCCTACATTAAATACAAATTCAGGATCTTCACCCATTTGAATTACTCTATTACGATAGATATCAGTTGAAGTAAAATGCAACGAACTCATTTTTGTGATCGCATGTCGGATCGAATCATCATAAACACCCTCTGTTATTTCTCCTCCATGAATATGAGCGATTGGTATACCAAAAATTAAGGCTGATGAAGCTATAGCCAGCATTTCAGTACGATCGCCAAGAATTATAACTAAGTCTGGTTTTAACTGGTCAAATGCTTCTGCAAATGATATTTGGGCCAGCCCCATTGATTTAGATATTCCAACCGGGGAATCGGAAGATAGTTGAATTTCAATTTTCTTAGAAATTATAAAACCACTCTCAATTATCTCATTAAATGATGAACCAAATTCGGGTGAGAGGTGCATTCCTGTCACAATTAGTTGCAGAATGAAATCTGAATCTTTATTGATTTTATCAATAAGCCAATAGAGTTGTCCAAATTCAGCTCTTGTACCAGTAACAATACATATCTTTTTTACCATTTTTCGATAAGTTCATCTTTTATATAATTCTTGTTTGCCATTTTTCCAAGGATTTGATCCCATTCAAGCGGTGATATTCCATTCCCTGGCCGCTTAATTGTTAGGTTTACTGCATTGAATATATCACCTTCACTTATTCCGGTAGCTGCAACAATACTTTTACGTGCAACTGAAATATTTGCAGATTCGCTTTTTGTGATTTGTTTAATGCCATCGCCTAATGCAACTTCTATGTTTCGTATTGCCGTTATCATCTGCTTTAATTCATTTGGTTCTAAAGAAGCTTTATGATCAGGACCTTCCATCTTTTTATCCAGGGTGAAATGCTTTTCAATAACAGTTGCTCCAAGAGCAACTGCTGCGATTGGAATTTCAATACCAATGGTATGATCAGAATAGCCAACCTTCACTTTAAATGCTTGTTTAATGGTATTGATAGCGGTTAGGTTCACATCATTAAAAGGAGTTGGATACTGTGTGTTACAATGAAGCACGGTAATTTTTTCACGCAATGTACCTGCTTTTATCAGAATGTTTAGTGCAGTCTCTACATCAGTTAATGAACACATCCCGGTTGAGAGAATTATATTTTGTTTTAAGGCACCAATTTTTCGCAAATAGGGTAAATTTGTAATCTCACCTGAAGGGATTTTCCAGTAATCTAAGTTAAAAGAGTTCAACAGATCAATGCTGTCTAAATCAAATGCAGTAGATAAGAACTTGATGTGATGTCTTTTTGAATGTTCTATTAATTGTTTATGAGCATCTTCGTTTAACTCATATTTTCTAATCATTTCAATTTGACTGTTACTTTCAGAATTCATGTTTTGTTTTTGGTATTCTGCTTTTTGGGCAAAAACGGTAACAACATTTTCTGATTTAAAAGTTTGAAACTTTACATAGTCAGCTTTGGCATTTGCTGCAGCTTCAATCAATTTTTTAGCAAGATTAAGATCTCCATTGTGATTGACGCCGGCTTCTGCGATTATAATTACATGCTGTTTCATCTGTTGAAAATTTGATTAATTTTTGTAGTATCTAAGTAAATTTTTGATTTCTGTCCCTTATCCAGCAAGACTATTTCAGAATCAAATTTTCCATACCTGTTGATAATATCTTTAGCCAATTGTAAATATGAAATGGTTTTTTCGCCAATGTTATATGTTCCTTCGATATTATCTTTTTCAATTATGGTTTTTATTGCTGTTACAAGATATTCGATTGAAATAAAAGAACTTATTCGTTCTCCATTGCCCCAAACCGTTATTTTATTTGAATTTTTTAATTCAGATAACATTATCGAATAAATACGATCGTTCCGCATGCCTTCACCAATTGTTTGGGCTAATCTCAAATTAATAACCTGGGTTTCCGTTTCGTTAAGCATAAAAGCAAAAAGTTCTTCGCTGCAAAATTTCGAAAGCCCATAGATAGCTTCAAAGTTTTGACTTGGTTTAATTTCAGATTTTTCAGTATAAATTCCATCCAGATTAGGATAAACGCCAATTGTTGAAAAATTTATAATTTTTTTTGGTTTGAGAACCTTTGCTAGTTTAATTACACTTTCAGTGATTCTTAAATTATTGTAAAGTAAATTGATGTCTTTGTTGTTTTCTGGAGTAGCTAATATTGATGCACAATGTATTAAAACATCAATGGTTTTTAATTTAAATGTCTCGATAGCCGTTTCTTTCAACTCTGGATTCAATAAATCAATTTCATAGAAATTATCTCTTTTTTCCGATTTTGATTTGTCAATTAGGATTAGCTCATTATTCGATGTCAATTCTTCGGCTAGAGTATTGCCAATAAAACCTGATGAACCTGTAATTAGTATTTTCATTTCTAGTTTTTTGGTATATACATTTCATCAAAAAAGCGAATTACTTTTCCCTCTTTTAAGATTGGTGCAGGTACCGTAATTCCTAAAAGATGACCAATAATAATTTCAACTTCGTTGAATCCAAACATTGCTCTCATGAATGTGGTGCCTGAATGTCGTGCATTTATTTCAAACAATTTTGGGATGCCATTTTTATCAATGCGAAGTTGAAAATTGCATGCTCCAAAAGGTTTTAATGTATTCGAAATATCATTTAAATAAGTGTAAATAATATCCGGAATATTATTTACATAAGTTGCAATACTTGTATTTCCTTCTTTTAATTCTCTTCTAAGAGCAATAGTGCCAATCGCTTTATCTAAATAGACAACACCACAGGTATATTCTGTTTCCGGAGTCCCAACTAATTCTTGAATTATCGGGTTTTTTACGATTTCTATTTTTGAGAGTAAATCTGATTCTGATTCAACTTTGTAAACATCTCTGCTTCTAAATCCAATGCGAGGTTTAACAATACAGGGATATTCAATTTTGGTTAAATCCAGATTGTCTGTTGTATATGTTTGAGGATAAAAAAGTCCATTGTCCTTTAAAAACTGGAATGTCAGATATTTATCGTCTGCTATTTCTATAACTCTTTTATCACTGACTATAACTTTGCAGTTGCTTTTGTCCTCAATTTCTTTTTTTAGACTGGCAAATT
>JBFFMB010000229.1:0-3894 GCA_041554455.1 Bacteroidales bacterium | reverse complement strand
TCTGCATACAAAGTTCTCTAGTAGGACAAAGTATGATTGTTTGTGTTCTTTTATCTTTAACATCTGTCAATTGGATAGCAGGCAAGCCAAAAGCGGCTGTTTTACCCGTTCCTGTTTGAGCAAATGCAATCAGGTCCTTATCGGAGGTTAATAAATGGGGAATTGTTTTGGCTTGAATAGGGGTTGGTGTTTCAAAGCCAAGTTCCTGAATTGCGTCAAGAATTTCTTCTTGCAATCCAGTAACTGCAAATGAGTTCATATATTATACGTTTTTATTAAGCGGCAAAGGTAATACTTATAATCGTGGTAATTACCAATTTATGTAAATACATCACAAATAAGTCGTTTAAGTTTTGGAGACTTCTCATTTAAAAAACTTTCCTTGCCAAGTATTTTTTTCTTCTAATTGTTTTTCAATCATCGTTAATATCTGATCG
Organism: Bacteroidales bacterium; assembly: GCA_041554455.1. Taxonomy (GTDB): domain Bacteria; phylum Bacteroidota; class Bacteroidia; order Bacteroidales. The sequence goes on along the minus strand of JBFFMB010000229.1, from coordinate 3,457 downwards.
TTTCGAATTTTACCCCATCCTGGACTGACTAAAAAACGAGGAGGCACTTCTCCTGCAAAACGTTCAACCACAAAATTTGGATTCAATTTTTCCAAGAAACGAATGATAAAATCAATATATTCATCCAACTCAAAAAAGTCAAATTGATCAGGATTTTCATAATATTCATTTTCCATCTGAGTTCCTTTAATTATCTGAAGCTGATGGAATTTGATATTGTTTAGGGGAAGTTTCGATAATATTTCTGCCTCAGTTTGCATCTCCTCTCTACTCTCTCCCGGTAAACCAAACATCATATGAGCCCCCGTTTTAATTCCCAATTCAGCGGTTTGATGAATAGCATCCACAGCTTGCTGGTAGCTATGTCCACGATTGATTCGCTTTAGCGTTTTATCATAACACGATTCAATCCCATATTCAATTATCAGATAATATTTTTCGGAAAGTTCTTTGAAGTAATTGAGTTGTTCTTTATTAATGCAATCGGGGCGCGTACCAATCACCAAACCCACAACTTCAGGAAATTGCAAAGCTTGCTCATAAATAGATTTTAATTGATCAATCCCTGCATAGGTATTTGAGTAGGCTTGAAAATAAGCCAAATATTTATCAGCTCTTCGATAGCGATTTTGATGAAACTCCATTCCTTCGTTGATTTGCTGCTCCACTGATTTTTGCGGTTGACAATAGGAAGGATTAAAAGCATCGTTATTACAATACGTACAACCACCAAAGCCAACATTACCATCGCGATTTGGACAGGTAAAGCCTGCATCCAAACTCAATTTCTGAACCCGCTCACCAAAGTGATTCCTAAAATAATTAGCGTAAGCATTAAAACGCCTTTCGTGTCCCCAAGGATATTCCATACCTGCAAAAATAAAAAAAGGGGTGCATAAAGCACCCCAATATAATGTTAATCTTTAAAGATTCTACTTAGTCGCGTTTTCTAGTCGCTTGATAATTGAGAAAATAAATGCAGCTGAAAGGACACAACAGACGATGAATATCGCCCATAATTGCCATAAGTCTAATTTTCCCCAGAAGAAACTTCCAACGAATAAAAATTTATTCCCAACAGCAGTTGCTAACAACCAACCACCTTGCATTAATCCTTGGAAACGGGTAGGCGCTACTTTAGACACAAACGATAATCCCATTGGACTCAAGAACAATTCAGCAATAGTTAAAATCAGATAACCATTCATCAGCCAATAAGGCATCACTCTTGAAGAATCAGGCACTGGATTAAATTGTGCAACACCTTCTGCATCTGTATACATTAATTCGTGAGGAGACACTAGGTTTAAGGATGCTATCAAAACAAGGATAAATCCAACAGCGGCTATAATCATACCTATTCCTATTTTCTTTGGAGTAGAAGGCTCTATGTTTTTCTTATTCATCCATGCAAAAGCACCCATAACTGGGAATGTTAAGGCTACAATAAATAAAGGATTAAATGATTGAAAAACTTCAGGAGCAATCGGATTTAATGCTTCAAAACCTGCAACAAAATAATAGGTTAAATAACCTAAACCTACAAACATTGCAGCACCAATCATCCTAGTTTTGAACACCTTTTTCGTAACGAAAATAACCAAACCAGCAACCGTACCTATAAAGGCTAAGATTGATTCTAGGTTAAAAAAGATGTTTGTAAATGGGTCAACAAATTTAACAGTATAGTCTCTTGCAAAGAATGTTAGTGTTAATCCATTTTGATGGAATGACATCCAGAAGAAAATAACCACAAAGAACACCAGTACTAAGGATGTAATTCGTGGGCGTTCATCTTTGGTCGAAATACTATAAATATAAGCGATGAAACCAAAGAACAAACCTACAGCTGCTCCAAGTGCAAAATTATTGAATGCAAAATGAAAAACTGCTGAAGTAGCAACCAATGCTGCAATAGCTAAACCAATCGCTTTTGGACTTGAGCTTGAACTTGAACTTGATTTTATAGTCTCTTTAGACTCAACTTTTTCAACATTCGGCAAATATTTATTGAAAAAGGTATAAACCAATAGTGAAATAATCATAGTACCTGCAGCAATAGCAAAGGCATAATTATATCCCCTTGAGAAAGCATCGATATAGGTTTGGGCAAAAACACCAAGATCTGTAACAGCTGAAGGAGAAACTTGATTTGCAAGAGTTTGGAAAGATTCAGTATTGCTCAGCGTTCCATCAATATAAGCATGACACATCCCCGGCAAACTACCATCATGAACAAAACCTTGAGTTCCAAGATACCAATTACGAACGCTTGTTGCAACGAATGGTGCAAAGAAAGCTCCAACATTGATCCCCATATAAAAGATCATAAATGCAGAATCTCTGACTTTAGAATACTTAGGATCATCATATAATTGTCCAACAACAGCTTGTAAATTACCTTTAAACAAACCATTACCAAGGGCAATGATAAAGAGTCCACCAAGAGTTACAGCTAGTGGTAATCCTGGAAATGCAATCAGCACATAACCACCAAACATAATAATCAGTCCTAACATAATGACTGATTTATATTTTCGAGTAGCATCAGCCAATACACCACCTAATAAGGCAAGGGCATAGATTCCATAATAAAACCAACTATAATAATCACCGGCTATTTCTTCACTTAAGCCATACTTAGCTTGCAAGAAAAGAACCAAAATTGCCATCATAGTGTAAAAGCCGAAGCGTTCACCCATATTAGCAAAAAAGGCTACAAATAATCCTTTAGGATGTCCTTTGAACATAATTTCTTAATTTTAATTTATAAATATTTATATTAATCTAAATTCTACTTTTGTAAAGGCATACAAAAATAACCAAAAATTCACCTTATCCAAATGAGGAGAGTAAAAGCCAGTTATTTAAAAATATTCTAATATACTGTAATAAAATGGCAAGTACTTCGTCTTGTTATTAAAAGCGATCATAAATGACGATAGAAAAATTCAAAGAGGATATCCTTCCGATGAAGAACAAGCTTTTCAGAATGGCCATCAGGCTTTTGAAGAGTGAGGCTGAAGGGGAAGATGTAGTTCAAGAAATTTTCCTGAAGTTATGGTCGAAAAGGGAAATATTAAAGGAATACCGAAGTATTGAAGCCTATGCCATGACAATGACGAAAAATCTATGTCTGGATAAACTAAAAGCGAAAAGCTCTAACAACCTAGGACTAGAGCATGCTGCTTTAAAAGATGCCTCGGAAAATCCGTATCAACTAATGGATGTTAAGGATACCATAAAAAAAGTTCATGAAATTATTGACCAGCTGCCTGAGCAACAAAAGCTCATCATTCAAATGCGCGATATTGAAAATTGCGATTATGATGAGATTGCAGAAGTTACTCAACTAAGTCTAAATACAATCAGGGTCAATCTTTCAAGAGCAAGGAAAAAAGTAAGAGACACATTATTAAAAATTCAAAATTATGAATTCTCGTCAAACTGAAAATCT
>JBFFMB010000228.1:0-3900 GCA_041554455.1 Bacteroidales bacterium | reverse complement strand
TTCATCGTAAAGACCTGACTAATTCAAATTAGGAGGCATAATATTTAAAACTAGGAAGCCGCCCCAATTTTGAGATGGCATTATTCATGCTCTGTTTTCCCTGCTGGAAGACAACTCAATAAACCAATAGTCAATTCAAAGAAAAAGCCCTCCCGATATTTCGGGAGGGCTTTAAATATTTTTTAAGCAATGTTTATTGCCATTTATAAGTCACTGAATTGATATTCATTCCTGCACCAACAGAAGCAAGATTAATCAAATCACCTGAATTGATTTCGTGTCCATTCATTTTTCCTTTTAAGATAAGATCTAATAAGGTTGGGACGGTAGCTACTGATGAATTACCCAATTTTGAGATCGTCATTGGCATAACGCCTTCTGGAGCTTCAATATCATAAAGGCTATACAACCTTTTTAAAATCGCATCGTCCATTTTACCATTGGCTTGATGAATCAATACCTTTTTAATATTAGCCAGTGGGGTCTCGCTTTTTTCTAAACAACATTTAATAGCCTGAGGTACATGCTCTAATGCATATTGATACAATCTACGACCATTCATTTTTAAATACATGCCTTCCTTGTTTTTTCCTTCAGAATTATAGGATTTACCCATATATAACATCTTAGAGTAAAGGAAGGTATCCGAACGTGTTTTGTGAGCCAGAATCCCGATAGGAGTCGTGCTTTCTTTGGCTTCTAAAATGGTAGCTCCAGCACCATCAGCATATAACATACAATCTCTATCGTGTGGATCATATATGCGTGATAAGATATCTGCACCAATCACCAAAACTTTTTTGGCATCTCCTGATTTGATATAATAATCAGCTTGAATAACCCCTTGTAACCATCCCGGGCAACCAAAAGGTAAATCATAAGCAATAGTCTCGGGATTGGTAATTTCTAATTTATGTTTTATCCTAGCAGCAATACTAGGTACAATATCAACCTCTTTATTATCACTTTTTAGTTCCCCAAAATTGTGTGCAACAATAATATAATCTAAATCTTCCTTGTCGATGTCTGCTGATTTAATTGCTTCTAAAGCAGCAAAATAGGCAATATCCGAAGTTGTTAATTCATCCGTAACATATCGTCTTTCAGCAATTGTTGTTATTTCAAGAAACTTATCAATTATTTCCTGATTATCCTTATCAACTCTTTTTCCATTTGTTTCGTAGAACTCGTTCTTTAGAAAGTCTTCATTTTTAATGCATCTAGTTGGGATGTAACTTCCCGTTCCTGTGATCACACTGTATATATTTCCGCCCATAATTATATTCACATTTATATAAATAGAAGCGCCAAAGGTAACAATTATTTTATTTACCGATAATGATTTTGTGAAGTATTGATTTTGGGGAATTTCCATATTCATGAAATGATATTTGATTTTTATTATTTGTGAGGCTGCTGTTTAGATATTAATACCCATTTATTTGTATATTCGTAATGAATAATAAAGACAAAATTAAATTTATACAATGGAAGCCGAAAGCATAATAAGCCTCAAAAATATTCCTGTTTATCAAAAAAATGTACTTGTTTTATCAGAAGTAAGTTTGCAAATTAATAAAGGTGAATTTGTTTACCTCATAGGTAAAACTGGAAGTGGGAAGAGTAGTTTGTTAAAAATGCTTTATGCCGATTTGCCCGTATTGGATGGCGAGGCAGAAGTGGCTGGTTTTAATTTGGCTAAACTAAAGCGTAAAGATATTCCTTACTTACGTAGAAAACTGGGGGTTGTTTTTCAGGATTTTCAGTTATTAACTGATCGTACAATTAATGAAAATTTGTTGTTTGTAATGAAAGCAACTGGTTGGAAAGACAAAGAAGCCATGAAAGATCGTTTGGATGATGTTTTGGTAAAAGTTGGGTTGGTAAGTAAAGGTGATAAAATGCCAAATCAACTTTCGGGTGGTGAGCAACAACGTATTGCCATTGCTCGGGCATTAGTTAATGATCCTGAAATTATTCTTGCTGATGAGCCTACTGGTAATCTTGATCCTGAAACTTCAGCCGGAATCCTTCGTTTATTAAAAGAGATTAGTGATTCTGGAAGAGCTGTATTGATGGCCACTCATAATTATACTTTATTTGAGAATTTTCCTGGTCGAATTCTAAAATGTGAACACGGAAGGGTAACTCCATTAGACGTTGAGACAAGCGAGTAATATTTTTTCTTCATTTTCCCAATTCAATTCTTTTTTAGCCACTTTAGTATTCTCTTTCCATTGATTTAAGAGAGAATCATTTACAAAAATTTCATTAATTATTTTGGCAATATTTTGGGGAGAATGATTTTCGATACACATTCCAATTTGATAGGTATCAATGATTTTTTTCATCTCTACCATCGAGGAAGATAAAACAGGAACCCCTACATGGATATATTCAAACAATTTATTAGGTAAACTATAACGGTAATTTAAGTTCGTATCTTTATTGAAACTAATTCCTAAATCGGCATGTACTGTATACTGATACAACTGATCAAAGGCTTGTTTTGGAAAAAATAGAACCTTTTCCTTTAATGCTGTTTTTTTTGCTTTTAATTTTAAACTATCGATGACATCACCGCTTCCTACAATTAATAAAACAGCATCCTTGATCATTTCCATTGCATCCACTAATTCTTCCGCTCCGCGATCAATATTTATCCCAGCTCCTTGAAGAATGATGATTTTTTTATTTGTAGGAATACCTAATTCCTCTTTTGTTATTTTAGGATACTTCATCGATACACTAGGAGGGATATTTCGTACAACCTTTACCTTAGTTCCGTATTTTTTAGTATAGATTTGAGCGATGCTATCACAAACGGTAATCACTGTTTTTAATTTAGGGAAGATGTGAGCTTCTATACTTCTCCAAATAGCTTGAACAGTTTTACGGTCGGTCAGTTCAGGTACTTCGGTGAAATATTCATGGCTATCGTAAACAATAGGGACTGCTTTAATTTTTGATATTAAATAATTTGGAAGTAATGTGTCTAAATCGTTTGAAAATAATAAATCAGTCCTGTGAAAAAGGAGAAAGAAGAATAATCTAACATTAAATTCTGCATAAAAAAAAGGACCTTTGTCAAATAGTAAGCGCATGCGCTGTGTTTTATAATCTCTGGCTTCAATAGCTAAGCTATTGCTTCGAATTCGACCAATAAGCAAAACTTCATACCCTGATTTTATTAAGGCACGACAGCTTTTATCAACCCTTCGATCGGTTGCCAAATCATTTGTTACAGAAACAATGGCTTTTTTCATCTTGCAAGCGAAGTTAAGATTTATAGATGAAAGATAAATCAGTAAGAGAATTTTTTCGTAAAAGACGTATATTTGGCCTATAATTATTTTCGAATGAAACTTCAATCAAATCACCCATTAAAATTAATGAACACCTTTCGAGTCGAATGCAAGGCGAGTCGATTTATTCAACTCGATCATATCGACGATTTGAGGAATTTAATTCGTGCCGGTGAGCTTCAACGATCAAAAATATTGATCTTAGGTGGTGGAAGTAATATTCTTTTCACTAAAGATTTTGAGGGATTGGTTTTACACCCCCAGTTTTTGGGCATTGAGGTAGTAACAGAGAATAATACAACTGTTAAAGTTAGAGCTGCTGCCGGAGAACGATGGGAGGATTTTGTAGAGTACACTGTGAAAAAGGGCTGGCATGGTATCGAAAACCTTGCGCTTATACCGGGTTTATTAGGTGCTGCTCCTATGCAAAATATTGGAGCCTATGGAGTTGAAATGAAAGATGTTTTTGATTCTTTACGAGCCCTAAATCTGGAGACAGGTGAATTAATTGAGTTTTCGAAGGAACAATGTGAATTTGGTTATCGTACGAGTATTTTTAAAACAGAGTTGAAAGGGCAGTTTCTGATTTATGATG
>JBFFMB010000227.1:0-3905 GCA_041554455.1 Bacteroidales bacterium | reverse complement strand
TCCAAGTTTTGGAATGAGCTATCATAAAGCCTATTATCAGAAATATTTTGAAAAATATGGGTTTGAGTCATTTTTTGAGCAGGTAACTAATCATCTTGATTTAACTGTTCCTTTTCCTGAACGTTTTTGGAAAATTGCCAATTGGATTCGCAAAAAACCGGGCTATCATTTTGAACATCTTCGAATAAAATCGATTGATAAATACTTAAATGATTTAAAGGAAATATATGATAGTGCATGGCGATTTCATGAAAATTTTACTCCGATCAGTTTAAAGGATTTGAAAGAATCGTTTAAAAAAGCGAAAGCTATTATCGATGAGGAATTTATTTGGTTTGTCTATAATAACAAAAAGCCCATTGCTTTTTTAGTGATGTTCCCTGATGCAAATCAAATACTGAAAAGAATGAATGGGAAAATGCATCTCATTAATAAACTTCGATTTCTTTATTTATCTAGGCATAAGGCAATGACTCGTACACGGATCGTCATTATGGGTGTTGTTCCCGAGTTTCAAAAATTTGGTGTCGAGTCTGGTATTTTTTGGCATATGGATCAGGTTTTGAAAAAGAAACCACATTATACCGAAGTTGAATTGAGTTGGGTAGGTGACTTTAATCCAAAAATGAAGATGCTTCATGAATCTGTTGGTGGAAAATTTGCCAAAAAACATATTACATACCGCAAATTGTTTAATAATCAGAGATTGGAAAAACGATCAAGAGTGATTCCTATGAATACTAAAAAAGTGATTGACTAAACTGTTTTAAAGCTTTATAGCTGATGTCTGAATTATTTACGAAAGCCTTTTTGTTGAAATTTTTAAAGTTTGGAATGGTTGGGTTTTCAGGTCTTTTCATCGACTTTGGCTTTACGTATCTGTGTAAAGAAGTATTAAGAATTCAGCAATATATCGCGAATGCTATTGGATTTACAATAGCAGCAAGTTCCAACTACTTATTAAACCGGATGTGGACTTTTCGTAGTACAAATCCTGAGATAGCTATTGAGTATACCGAATTTATACTCATCTCTATCATTGGTTTGGGATTGAATACGCTGATTTTGTATTTTGTAATCAAACGATTTAAATGGAATTTTTACTTGGCAAAAATTGTTGCGATAGGTTTTGTGACAATTTGGAATTTTTTTGCCAATGCACTCTTTACTTTTGCTTAAAGCCTAGTTTTCTTGACATTTATTCTGCATTTTCATAATCCGTTTTTTCATTGCGGCCTCAATTGGTGAGGCTTTCCCTTCTGAATCGATTTTAACAAACAACATTTTTGTTGTACACACGGATTCTTCTTTTTTACTATCAAAATCAAAACGGCGAGCTTCTATGCAAAGACGCAAGGACGAATTTCCCACGGAATCCACTTGGCCATATATACGGATATGATCCTTTACTTTTACCGGACGTTTAAACACCACTTCGTCCATTTTTAAAGTAATCATATTAGGGGTGCAACATAAAGATGAAGCCATTACCCCGGCAGATTCGTCCAACCATTGCAGCATTATTCCACCAAATAAATTATTGTTTATTCCAATGTCACTTGTTTTGCAAATTTTGGTTGAGATGAGTTCCATGATTGGGTTTATTTTTTTAGTTCTTCAGCGTGGAACATTAATGGGAGAATGTCTTCTACTTTTTCAAAGGCTAGAATTTTCCCTTGTTCGGCTTTTAAGATGATTCGAATGGGTGATTTTTGTTTGATTTCGTACTCTGACATCGCTTGTCGGCAGGCTCCACAAGGAGCAACCGCTTCTGAAATAATAAAATTTTCAGCTTTGGCTGCAATAGCAATTGTTTTCATTATAGCATCAGGATACTGCGAAGAAGCATAAAACATAGCAACTCTCTCAGCACAGAGGCCAGAAGGATAAGCGACATTTTCTTGATTATTACCCGTAATTATTTTCCCGTCTTCCATCAATAAAGCTGCACCTACATGATATTGCGAATAAGGTGCATAAGCTCTGTTATGAGCTTCAGTTGCTTTTTCAACAAGGTCTCTATCTTGCGCACTTAGTTCATCAATGTTTTGATATTCTTCGTAAATAATTCTTAGTTCTGCCTTCTTCATCTTTTTATCTTATAACTAAGCGAAGATACAAAATTACTTTATTTGGGTTTTGCTTTTTCTTCCGAATAGAAATAGCGTGTTAAAAAAGCAAAAAAAACTGATTCCTGCCTGATTTTTGATGGTGTCAATAGTCAGCATGGAAATTAAAACAATACTGATGAATATAATATAGTAATAATCTGTTCTTACAATTTTAAAGCTAAGTGGATAAAATAGGACAAATAAAAACCAACACCCTCCAAATATCCCAAAACTGACCATGAAATTCAGGTATTGGTTGTGTGAAATCCCCCTGTTCTCCGGTTTTAGTTTGCTGTTAGTGTTCAAGTAATAGCTGTCAAATTCAGCCCTAATGTCTCCTGTTCCAACGCCCGTCCAGAAATTCATTGTTATGATATCAATTGATGCTTTCCAGTATTCGATACGTTGAATCAACGAATTTCCGTTTGGATCATCATTTTTCTTATAATTTTCGTAGCCAATCAGTATTTTATAAATTCTGGTTTTTATGCCTGGATTCTCAAGATAATTGATATTTGCAATACCTTTTTCAATCGCTAAAATATGATCATTTGTTAGTTGCTCCATTCCTGAAGCATCTTTTCGTAAATCGAGCGACGTTAAAAAGCGGATAAGTGTTTTTTTAAGCTCTTGTCCTTTTAAATCCTTTCCTTCAAAGGCGAGATTACTTCTATTTTCCCATGAATTTTTCAATTCGGTTTCACAGATGTACAATCCAATGTGTCGACCTCCTTCAACGTCATAATTTATGGTGTCGTGGATATAGGGATTCCCTAAACTACTTTTTAAATCTAAAGCTTGGAGTTTTGTATGTGATGTCTTATAATATTCACGAACGATCTTATTGGTATAGAAAACAGTCATTAAAGGAATAAGAAAAGCGAAAACTAAAAACACATATTTGACCTTTGTTTTTAGTTTGGTCGTGTTGTATAAAAGCAAACTAATGCCAATGATAAATAGGGCGCTAAGACCCATTCCTGATTCCATCAGTATGAGGAAATAAATTAGCCAGATAATGCTTATTGAAAAAAGAATGGTAAAATAACTATGTTTAAATTCATTTTTAAAAATGAAATAAACCATTAAGAATATCGAAAAACAAATATTTAAGCTAAGTCGAGTGGGGTGGATAAAGATGGATAATTCTCTAATATCAGAGAATTCTTGCCCAATGAATTTGTATAATCCAAAAAAAGTTGCGCTAATAACAGCCGCAATATAAAATAGAAGCAAACTGTTCAATTGATTTTTACTCAGCGGTTTTGAGCTGGCAATGACCAAGGTTAAAACGAGTATTGGGAGATATGTTCGTAATTCGTTTAGGGCACGATTAAAGTCGTTAGTAAACAATAATCCACATAAAGGGATCAAGTAAAACGAGAATAAAACCAAAGCTATTTTATTTGATTCCAAAGGTTTAATTTTCCGTTTTATGTTGTTAAAAGGAAAGAGGAAAGCCCTGAGTATATTTTGTTTATTGTTTAAGGAGGGGGGGGCTGCCGAATCATAAAATCCTTCAAAGGCCCATAATCCTACTAAAACAAATTGCATCAGGCTCATCATGAATAATGAAAGAGGCAAGCTCATTGCCATGAATGTGAGTGCAATGAAGAGCGGTGTTGATATATATTGTTTCGTTTGACCCACTATTATTCAGGCTGAATTTATTTTGTTTCAGGCTTTAAAATGGACTGATATTTATTCGCTGATTTGAGTGTTTCTATCGCTTTTTCTAATTCTGCATTGTTCTTTAGTGATACTTGAATCCGACCTTTTTCGAAATAATATTTT
>JBFFMB010000226.1:0-3908 GCA_041554455.1 Bacteroidales bacterium | reverse complement strand
GGTTTAATCCGCAAGAAATTACGAGAAGATGGCATGGAATTACGCAAGATGATTAGGGATAATCAAAAATCAAAAGTCATAAGTGCGAAAAAAGTTGAAATGCTAGGTGATATTTATCGCATTCTTGTTTTAACGCTGGGTGAACCTCCCACAGAATTTAGCTGGCAATACGAAAATAATGATGGCAGTTTAAGTGAACTCAAAACCTACACTCCTAAACAATTTTATCAAGAATATGTTGGCATTAATTTACGCGATTATGTGATGTTGATGAATGACCCTTCAAGACCTTATGACAAACTATACGAAGTTGAATACGACCGAAGCATGTACGATGGCTACAATTGGAAATATATCAATCTAACTTCTGAAAAAATTAAATCCTTTGCTGAAAAATCAATTTTGGCGAATGAGCCCATGTATTTTTCCTGCGATGTTGGCAAGCAATTAGACGGTGATTATGGAACCCTTGATGTGAATAATTACGATTATGATGATTTAATGGGTGTTAAATTTGGTATGGACAAAAGCTGGCGAATTCAAACTTATGACAGCGGTTCATCGCATGGAATGTCCTTGGTTGGTTTCAATAAGATGAAAGACGGTACCATTGACAAATGGTTGCTCGAAAACAGTTGGGGTAAAGATCGAGGAAACAAAGGGTTTTTAACCATGACCGACCAATGGTTTTCGGAGTATATGTTCAGACTTGTCGTTAATAAAAAATACATCGATCCCGAAACACTAAACATATTAGAACAGAAAGCCATCATGCTCCCACCTTGGGATCCCATGTTTGCTCCTGAACAATAAATCATAATAAAAAGGCTGAGAAAATTTCTCAGCCTTTTTTTGTATTTTGTTCATCCTTATATTCGTTGATTCATCAAAGCATATGGAATTAGATAAAAATTATTGGAACGAGACCTATTTAAGCAAACAAACCGGATGGGATGTAGGCTATGTAGTTACACCACTAAAAGAATATTTTGATCAATTAAAGGATACATCCATTCGAATTTTAATACCTGGAGCTGGCAATGCCTACGAAGTAGAATATCTTTATCAATCTGGTTTTGCGAATGTTTATTTATTGGATTTTGCCCCCACTCCTATTCAAAACTTTCTAAAACGAAATCCAACATTCCCTAAAGATCAAATTATTGAAGAAGACTTTTTTAAACATAACAGTCAATATGACTTAATCGTTGAACACACATTTCTGACTTCCATCCCCAGAGATCAACGTGCAAATTATGCGGCTAAAATGAATGAGCTCCTTTTTGAAAATGGTAAATATGTAGGTCTCCTTTTTAATCATGAGTTCCCTAATAATTACCCCCCTTACGGAGGCACACCCGATGAATACTTAAAAATGTTTACGCCCCATTTCCAAATTAATATTTTTGAAACGGCTTACAACTCTATCAAGCCCCGAAAAAACAGAGAATTGTTCATCCAGCTTACTAAGAAATAAGTTTCTCCCTCTTATTTTACTTTCTTTTCTAAATAATTTAATTTATATTTGTTATAAATAGGACTCTTTTAATACTAATTATTAAACCTTTACATTATGACTAATAAGCTAAATGAAATTATCGAAACCATTGGAACCATTGAAAAAAAAGAGACCATAGAAAGCCTTAATTTCGATGATCTTGTTTTAGAATCCCTACATCCATTCCCCGGATACCACGGCACTTCTGTTCCCGATCAAACCAATCCAAAATCAGTTTTTCTAGTACTTCGCAACACTTATCCAGAAGAAGATATCATACGAGCGATTTTAAAAATCAAGCAAAAACTACCGACCTATTTTGATGCTTCACCAGGCACGATCACTGTTTTTAACAAAATTGAACCATGTATAAGAGTTAAAGAACTAGACAATTACACCTTTATCCCTGAATTACTAAGCCAATTCAAGTCCGAAGGTTTTGCGTTTATGAAATCCCGGAAAATTGATTCCTACGAAGGACTGATCCGAATTAAAAAATACTTCCTTCTAGATGAAATTAATGAAGGAATTTATATGGATAAAGAAACACCCGAAATGGGATATTTTGAAATACCTACTCAATTGGATTGGGATTCGTTTGAAAAAATAACTCTAGACATTAAACGCAATATCGAAGAAAATAATTTTGATGCTGCTTTGGGTACAATTTATCGAAAAAATGGGCTAAAAGATATCATCCGTATATTTGATACGAACGTATGTCTGGGCGAATGCTTATTTTTGCGTGAAAAATTTAATTCTGCTATAAAGAATTATCAAAAAAATAAATAATGTTTAAACAACTTTCCGGGATTATCAATGATTGGTTAGTCCAACTAGGACTCTCAGAACACTATGCAATATTAATAACCGAATATTCATTTCTTTTATTACTTATCGTAGGCTGTTATCTGGTCTATATTATTGCCAAACATTTAATTAACAATTATTTTCACGCCTTAGTCAAAAAAACAAAAAGCGATTGGGATGATCTTATTTTAAAACGAAATGTATTCAATCGGATTGCCTATCTGGTTCCCCTTTTCATTCTCAGTTTTTTTATCCTAGATGTTATTCCAGAGCATGAACTATCAGCAAGCATACTAACCATTCTTGTACGGATATTGATTATCACTGTAAGTGTCAGTATTCTCACAGGCTTATTAAATTCATTTTTTGATATTTATAATACATTTGCCATCTCAAAATCACGCCCCATTAAGGGATACATACAAGTGGCTAAAATTGTGATCTATATTTTAGCGGCTGTTTCAATAATATCAATTTTTTTAGGAGATAAAGGATTTGGTTGGCTTGCCGGATTCGGAGCTTTTTCAGCTATACTTATGTTGATTTTCAAAGACCCTATTTTAGGTTTTGTAGGAGGTATTCAGCTTACCTCAAATAATATGGTTCAAATTGGTGATTGGATCTCAATGCCTCGATTTGGAGCTGATGGCAATGTCATTGACATTACATTGACAACCGTTAAAGTGCAAAATTTTGATAAAACCATCACAACCATACCGACTTATACCATGGTTTCTGATTCGTTTCAGAATTGGAGAGGAATGGAAGAATCAGGTGGTCGACGAATAAAACGATCCATTAATATTGATATGACCAGCGTTCAGTTTTGCGATGAAGCTATGCTCGAAAAATTCAAGTCATTTCATTTCTTAAACAGCTATATCAGTAAAAAGAAAGAAGAGCTTCAGTCCTATAATGCAAAATATAATATAGACAATAGTGTTTTGGTGAATGGTCGCAGACAAACAAATCTGGGAGTTTTCAGAGCTTATGTCAAAGAATATTTACGCCATAAACCAGAAATAAATAATGAGATGACAATGCTGGTCAGACAAATGCAACCCTCAGAAAATGGGATTCCAATACAAATTTATGTATTTAGCAAAATCCAGGAATGGGCTGCTTATGAAGACATCCAGTCTGATATTTTTGATCATCTATTATCAGTAATTCCGGAATTCGGATTGAGAGTATTCCAAAGTCCTAGCGGGAAAGATTTACAAGAATTAAGGAAATCCTAAAGCGGATTCTCAGCTAAATAATTTTCCACTTTTTCAAAAGCAATCTTAAACCATTCTGTATAGTTGGATGGGTGGTTTTCGATATCATCGCGTAAATCAACCATATTCATATACATCCAGTCTTCCACTTCCGCAGGATTGATTTTAGGTTCACCATCATAGCTTCCTATAAAAACATGGTCAAATTCATGTTCAATCAAACCTTGACCAACATCAGCTTTATATAAAAATGTAAAGGCTTTTTTAAAATCGCAATCAAAACCCATTTCTTCCATTAAACGCTGGTGAGCATTTTGTTTGACATCTTCATCTAAACGTGGGTGACTACAGCAGGTATTGGTCCATAAACCAGGTGAATG
>JBFFMB010000225.1:0-3959 GCA_041554455.1 Bacteroidales bacterium | reverse complement strand
TATCCGATTGGCTCAACAGCATAAAGAAGATAGGGATTTAAGTCTAAAATATAACCGTTGGTTAATAAGTGATTATTATGATAGCTGGTATGTTCAAAGTGGTGAAGCTCGGAAAATGTTAACTTTTCACCATCTAGAAAAGGGCCAAGATGCTCCTGCTTTCACATTAACTACATTAAATAAAGAGTCAGTTAAGCTGACTGACTATAGTGGTAAATATTTGTTAATTGACTTTTGGGGTACTAGGTGTAGTAAATGTATTGAAGAGATACCAGAACTTAATAAGTTGTCTATGGAGGCTTCCCAATATGATTTAGAAATATTGAGTATTGCAAAGGACAAAGAAAACACACTTCAACGTTTTTTAGATACGAATGATTTGAAATACAAAATTGTTTTAGCAACAAATAAAGTTGTTAGCGCTTATGGAGTAACAAGTTATCCAGAAAAGTATTTAATAGATAAATCTGGAAAATTATTAAGAAAAATTAAAAACATTAAAGATGTTATTCCAATAATAAAAGAAGATGGCAATTAAAATACTAGTTGTACCCATAAATTTTCGAGCATAATTCCACAGCTCATAGGGGCTTGATAATTTAAAAACGAGGGCATAACTTCATATGCCAAACGATATAGTAAAAAAGTCCATCCCGAATCATCGGGATGGGCTTTTTTATTGTATAAGTTTTTTATTTAAGTCCTCTGCTTTTTAATAAAGGATCAATAATGGCTTCACGTCCACGGAAGTTAATATACATTTCCAGAGGATCTTTTAAACCATTGGGTTCAAGAATTTCTTTTCTGAATTTTTGTGCCGTTTCCTGATCAAACAAGCTTGTTTCATTAAAAGCTTCAAAAGCATCATTATCTAAAACACCTGACCATAAATAGCTATAATATCCGGCAGAATATCCTCCAATTATATGCGAGAAATAGGTTGTTCTATAACGTGGAGCAATTTCTGAAATCAGCTTTCTTTTTGCAAAAAATGCCTTTTCATACTCTCTAATGTCAATCTCTTTTTCAGCAGTTAGTGAGTGATATTCCATATCAATTAAAGCAGCTGCTACAAATTCAACAGTTATAAAACCTTGGTTGAATAAGCTTGATTTTTGAATTTTTTTGATTAATTCATTCGGAATTACTTCACCGGTTTCATAATGTTTAGCATATACTTTTAGGACTTCTGGTTCCATGGCCCAGTGTTCCATAATTTGAGATGGAAGTTCTGTAAAATCACGTGCTCTAAAAGTACTTTGATAGCGAACGTTTGAAAATAATCCGTCTAAAGCATGACCAAACTCATGGAAAACAGTGGTTACGTTATCGATGCTCATTAAAGCAGGAGCATCACCAATAGGCCCACTGGCATTGGTTACAAATGTAACAATTGGAATTGTTTTGTTTCCTTCGTCATCAATTTTGTAGCCTCTATAACCACCACACCATGCGCCACCACGCTTACTTGGTCTTGCATAATAATCTTGATATAAGATACCAATGGTTGTTCCGTCTGCTTCCTTTACTTCGTGTGCAAAAGCATCTGGGTGAGGAAGTGGGATGTCTTTAATTTCAGTAAAGGTGATTCCATATAATTTATTGGCTACGTAAAAAATAGCTTCTTGAACATTTTGACGAGAAAAATAAGGGCGAATTTGACTGTCTTCAAAAGCGTATTTTGCAGCTCTTACTTTCTCAGCATAATGCCACCAATCCCATGCTTCAATTTTGAAATTATGTCCTTCAGCATCCACAATCGCTTGCATGTCTTTTACTTCTTGCTTGGCAACTTCTAAAGCTGGCCACCAAACTTGATCCAGTAAATCATATACACGCTCAGAGGTTTTTGCCATACGAGTCGATAACATCAAATCTGCATGACTTTTATAACCTAATAATTTGGCTTTTTTAACTCTTAAATTAAAAACTTCGGCAGCAATTTTTTTGTTATCGTATTCATTATCATTATCACCTCTCATGGTATAAGCAGTGTAGAGTTGCTTACGTAAATCGCGGTTTTCAGAATACGTTAAGAAAGGATACATGCTTGCACGCTGAGTGGTATACACCCATTTGCCTTCTAAACCAGCTCTTTTTGCTTCTTGAGCACCAGCAGCTTTTATGGATTCAGGTAATCCTTTCAGATCCGCTTCCTTATCAATGATCAGTTGATAACCATTGGTTTCGGCTAATAAGTTTTGTCCAAACTGAACGCCTAAACCTGAAAGTTTTAGATTTATTTCTTTAAGTTGTTCTTTTGCTTCACCTTGAAGATTTGCTCCATTTCTAACGAAACCACTATATAGATTTTCTAATAAATATAGCTGATCAGCTTCGAGATTTAGGTCATCTTTTTGTTCATAAACCGCCTTTATTCTTGCAAATAAGCGAGGATCTAAACGGATTTCATCACCATGTGCTGACATTAGTGGAGAAGCTTCTCTGACAATTGCTTGAATTTCAGGTGTTGTATTCGCACTATTGAGCCCAAATAATACAGGAGTCACTTTTCCTAAAAAGCTTCCCGTTCTGGTATAAGCCACAATAGTATTTTCGAATGTTGGAGCATCTGGATTAGTGAGTATCGCTTCAACCTCTTCTTTTTCTAATCTGAGTCCTTCTTTAATAGCGGGCATATAATGTTCCGCTTTAATTAAGTCAAAAGGAGGAACTCCAAAAGGGGTATCAAATGCTGCAAAAAATGGATTTGGATTATCAGCCTCTTTTGCAGTGGTTGTATTGCAAGACATTATTCCAATGCCAAGTATGCAAAAAACAAAAAGTAATTTTTTCATATTTTTTAATTAGATGATTAATTTAAAGGAATAAAATTATAAAAATCAATAGAAACTATGCTACTTTAACTGAACTTATCTACAATCTGGATCAGTCATAAGACAAAGTTTCTATTCATAAGGACAAATAAAAAAAGGTGTACTCATTGGCACACCTTTTTAGAAACATATTTTCAGTGGATTAATTTAATCCTTTAGCTTTTAGTAATGGTTCGATAATGGGTTCACGACCACGAAAATCAACAAACATTTTCATGGCATTTTCAATACCGTTTTTCTCCAAAATATTTTTACGGAAACTTGCAGCCGTTGCTTGATCAAAAATACCATTTTCGGTAAATGCATCATAAGCATCATTATCTAACACAGCTGCCCAGGTATAGCTATAATAACCTGCATCATAACCACCAATAATGTGACCGAAATACGTGGTTCTATATCTAGATTCGATTTCTGGAATTAAACCAATGCTGTTTAAGTAATCCTTTTCGAATTTGGCAATATCAATATCCACAGGTTTTTCGATAGTGTGATAAGCAAGATCCAATAATGAAGCGGCAATAACCTCAACATTAGCAAATCCCTGATTGAATTTACTGGCCGCATCCATTTTTTGCACTAAGTCTTCAGGAATAACTTCTCCCGTTTGATAATGTTTAGCGTATTGTTTTAAAACTTCTGGCTCGCTCACCCAATGTTCCATAATTTGAGAAGGGAGTTCAACAAAATCCCAAGCAATATAATTTGAGTTATACGAGGTTTGTGAGAACAATCCATCTAAAGCATGACCAAATTCGTGGAATAAAGTTGACACTTCATCCATGCTTAATAAAGAAGGGGTGGTTTCGGTTGGTTTAGTGAAATTACAAACCACAGTTACCAATGGAAAAATTTCTTTTCCATCAACTACTTTATGATCTCTATATGAACCACACCATGCTCCACCACGTTTGCTTTCTCTTGGGTGGAAATCCATGTATAATAGACCAACAGGGTCGCCATTGGCTTCTTTTACTTCAAAAGCTTGTGCATCTGGATGAGGTAAAGGAATGTTTTCAACAGGCGTAAAAGTTATGCCGTATAATTTTTGGGCTACCCAAAAAGCACCATCTCTAACATTATCAAGTTTGAAATAAGGACGTACTTCGGCATCGTTTAAAT
>JBFFMB010000224.1:0-3965 GCA_041554455.1 Bacteroidales bacterium | reverse complement strand
TCATTTACAATGGAAAAAACATTTTGGAACTCCCTCCTGAAGACAGAGCCCGAGAAGGGGTCTTTTTGAGTTTCCAATATCCTGTAGAAATTCCGGGTGTGAGCATGACTAATTTTATGCGGACAGCCCTTAATGAGCATCGGAAATATCAAGGCAAAGAACCCATCCCGGCAGGTGAGTTTTTAAAGAAAATGGAAGAAAAGAAAAAATTGGTTGAGATTCATTCAAAACTAACCAACCGTTCGGTAAATGAAGGTTTTTCTGGTGGTGAGAAAAAGAAAAATGAAATCTTCCAAATGGCGATGTTAGAACCAAAGCTTTCTATCCTTGATGAAACCGATTCAGGTTTGGATATTGATGCGCTTCGTATTGTTGCCAATGGCGTGAATATGCTAAAAACACCCGAAAATGCGTTTATTGTAATTACGCACTATCAGCGTTTATTGGATTATATTGTTCCTGATTTTGTACATGTTTTATTTGATGGACGCATTGTAAAATCAGGGGGTAAAGGCTTGGCTTTTGAATTAGAAGAAAAAGGCTACGACTGGATTAAAAAAGAATTTGCATAAATTGTTGGAGATATAGCGGATGAAAATAAGTGAAAAACAAATCGAATTAGAGCAAAAACTCTCCAATCTTTTTGAAGAATATCAAACAAAATTCTTCTCTAAGGATAGAGCTTGCATTGCCGAAAATCGATTACGTTCGATTGACCTTTTCAAGCAAAAGGGCTTTCCAACTATTCAAGAAGAAGTGTGGAGAAACACCAATCTCACCAATGCTTTATCAAAAGATTATCTTCATTTATCGGGCTTTGACACCCAAAATGTTGATTTGAATAAATTGTTCCAATGTGATATTCACAATTTTGATACGGATATTATTTCTTTATTGAATGGTTGGGTTGTGAATGGCGGTGCTGAGCTAAAAACCTTATCAAATGGGGTTATTATTGGCTCAATGGCTCATGCTATGAAAAGCTTACCTGAGTTTTGTGACAACTATTACGGGAAAAGTGAAAAAATTGATGAGCATAGTTTGAGTTCGTTGAATGCAGCCATGGTTCAGGATGGGGTATTTATTTATGTGCCCGATAATGTTGAGATGGACAGAGCCATTCAAATGGTGAGCATTATCAATCATGAGAAAGGATTGTTTGTTCAAAACAGAAACCTGATTATTCTTGGCAAAAATAGCAAATTGACCTTGGTTCATTGCGATGATACCACTAATCAATTAGCAAGTTTTAATAATTCGGTGACCGAAGTTTTTGTTGGAGAAAATGCAAAACTCGATCATTATAAATTGCAGAATTTCAATAATGAGTCTACCCTCATAAATTCAACGTATTTCCATCAGGAAGCAAACAGTACTGTGTCGACCAATGCCATTAGTTTAAATGGAGGATTGATTCGGAATAATGTGTTCGTCAACTTACAAGGCGAAGGCGCCCATGCGGATGTTTTAGGCGTTTATTTGATGGACCGTAAGCAGCATGTCGATAATTATGTATTTATTGATCATGCCGTTCCCAATTGTACGAGTAAAGAGCTCTTTAAAGGAATTTTGGATGAAGAATCCAGTGGGGTTTTCAATGGTCATATCTTGGTTCGTCAGGATGCTCAGAATACCAATGCGTTTCAGAATAATAAAAATATTTTATTGACGGATACCGCTAGCATTGATACCAAACCATTCCTCGAAATTTATGCCGATGATGTAAAATGTAGTCATGGCGCAACTGTTGGACAATTGGATACAGAAGCCATGTTTTATCTACGTTCTCGTGGAATTACAGAAGATAACGCCCGGAGGTTATTGTTGTATGCTTTTGCAGCCGAGGGGATCAATCATATTTCCATCGAAGCCTTGAGAAGCCGCATTGATGATATGGTGAAAAAACGTTTGCGTGGCGAATTATCCATTTGTGAGAATTGTGTGCTCCATTGCAATCATCCTGAAAAGGATATCGAATTTGAAATTGACCTAAGTAAAATATAAATAATTCTTGCTCATGCAGGATTTCGACATTCAAAAAATAAGGAAAGATTTTCCTATTCTTCAGCGGAAAGTTTACGATCGCCCTCTCGTCTATTTAGACAATGCGGCTACCAATCAAAAGCCTCAGGCGGTGATTGACGCCATTGTTAAATATTATTCGGAGGATAATGCAAACATCCATCGAGGAGTGCATCATTTGAGCCAAATTTCAACGGTAGCTTTCGAAAATACCCGGAAAAATTTCCAAACCTACATGAATGTAGCCGAGCATTATGAACTGATTTTCACTAAAGGTACAACCGAAGCCATCAATTTAGTGGCTCAAGCTTTTGGTAAAAAGTTTATCCAGGAAGGCGATGAGATCATCGTATCGGCTATGGAGCACCATTCAAATTTGGTTCCCTGGCAAATGCTGTGTGAGGAGAAAAAAGCTGTCTTGAAAATTGTTCCTGTAAATGATAAGGGCGAATTTGTTTTTGAGGAATATGTAAAATTATTGAGTGCAAAAACGAAATTTGTTTCTGTAGCTCATGTTTCCAATGCATTGGGGAGCATCAATCCGATCAAGGAAATTATAACTAAGGCTCATGAGTTTAATGTTCCAGTGATGATTGATGGAGCGCAAGGAATCCCCCATTTTAAAATTGACGTTCAAGAATTAGATTGTGATTTTTATGCGTTCTCTGGACATAAGTTTTATGCTCCTATGGGAGTTGGGATTTTATATGGAAAAGAAAAATGGTTAACTCAAATGCTTCCTTACCAATTGGGGGGAGAAATGGTTGATCAGGTAAGCTTTGAGAAAACAAGTTTTAACGAATTGCCTTTTAAATTTGAAGCCGGTACTCCCAATGTGGAAGCCGTTCTGGGTTTGGATGCAGCGCTGACCTATGTGCAAGAGATTGGAGTAGAAAAAATTGCCAAATACGAGAATGAACTCTTGGATTATGCAACAGCAGAATTGTTAAAAATTGGCGGTGTTCGCATTATTGGAACGGCCAAAGAAAAAGCCAGTGTCTTATCATTTTTAATTGGCGAAATTCATCCCTATGATGCAGGAATGATTATGGACAAACTAGGCATTGCCGTTCGTACGGGTCATCATTGTGCCCAACCCATACTCGATCATTTTAACATTCCGGGAACCATTCGAGCTAGTTTCTCGATGTATAATACCAAAGAAGAAATTGATTTATTAGTAAAGGCAATCATTCAGGTTAAAAATATGTTTGAATAAGAATAAAATGGACGTAAAAAGCATAGCAGAAGTAGAAGCAGAAATCATTGCGGAATTTGGATTATTTGACGATTGGATGGATAAGTATAATTATCTC
Organism: Bacteroidales bacterium; assembly: GCA_041554455.1. Taxonomy (GTDB): domain Bacteria; phylum Bacteroidota; class Bacteroidia; order Bacteroidales. The sequence continues at coordinate 627 of JBFFMB010000224.1, read as the reverse complement.
ATCGAGATGGGAAAAGAAACACCCTTGATCGATCCCAAATATAAAATTGAGAGTAACCTTATTTCAGGTTGCCAATCGCGTGTGTGGTTGCATGCCAAATTTGAGGATGGGAAAATTTCGTTTACAGCGGATAGCGATGCCGTTATAACCAAAGGCATTGCAAATATTCTGATTCGGGTAATGAATAATCAAACACCCGATGCCATCATCAATGCTGAATTTAGTTTTGTCGACCAGATCGGTTTGAAAGAACATCTTTCACCAACACGATCCAATGGTCTGTTGTCGATGATCAAACAAATGAAATTATATGCGCTGGCATTTAAAACCAAATCTGCGCAAGCGTAAATATATAAGTGATGAATTATAGTTATACGTTTTTTACTCATAAGCTATCACTCATAAATCTTAATTGAAAACTACTATGGCTGATATAAGTAAAGAAAGATTAGAACAATTGATTGTTGAAGTTTTACGAAACATTTACGATCCTGAAATTCCAGTGAATATTTTCGATCTCGGCTTGATCTACACGATCGAGATCGGGCCAGAATCCGATGTCCGCGTGGTGATGACCCTGACCGCGCCCGGGTGCCCCGTGGCCGGCGAAATGCCCGGATGGGTCGC
>JBFFMB010000223.1:0-3977 GCA_041554455.1 Bacteroidales bacterium | reverse complement strand
CATCTTTAAATTGAGCTCTTAATCTTCGGGCTCTTTTCTCTCCTATAACTTCAACATTCGTAATAAAACCTCTAAGTTGAATATAAGCGGCATCGCTTTCAATTTCTCTGACTTTAAAAAATTTGCTTCGGTCAATATAGCGGTAAGGATAATAAAGCAAGAGGTCTTCAAAAGTATGCATATTCAATTCCTTTCGTAGAATGTCGGCCCGCTTTGGCCCCACTCCTTTAAGATACTCAATCGGTGTTTGAAAGAAATTATATGACATCTTGTGCAAATTACAAAAAACAATATTCAAATCTCAAATAAATACTAAATTCCAATAGTCGAAATAGTTATTTGTAAAGTTACGGTTTTGCTCATTTATTTGAGTATTGATGATTGGATATTATTTGTTAATGGATGCTTGGAATTTGGTGTATTTAAAGAAAGAAAGCTCCTTCAATAAATCAAAGGAGCTTTCGGTTTTTATGATCTAGGGATTTAGTATTCCCATAAACTTTGTTCGAAATTAAACATTTCATTTTTGATGCGTTCAGCTTCGAAAAGAGCATCAATACCCGTTACATACTCTGAAATACGTCTGTCGTACACATTGGATTCTTTGTAGATATAGCTGGAGAACATCCGTTTCCAAAAAACATCATCATAGGATTTCCGTTCAGCATCATTAAAGCGATTATACATTTGTGCTTTTGCTAAAACAGGTCTTGCTTCGGGGAAATAAACCCAAAACAATGGTTCCGGAATATCTTCTCCATCGCGTTCTTTGATCATCACGGGGCATATTCCAATGATACGAACCATCATTTGTGAACGATGTTTATCAAAATACCAATCTTCTTTTAGGCGAAGTTGCATTACCCTTGTCGGATCAAAGCGGGTGTATATGACTGTATCGTATTCATCGTAAGGAGGCGTAGGACGCTGCAAAATACGATGAATTGAATCGGACTGACGCTTGATCACCTCATAGTGGGTCAAAGGCGCCAAAAACTCATCCGTAGCCGAAATATCATAAGCCGTAATTGAACCATCTTTAACAGCATCCAAAAGAATTTGGATAAAACTCCGCCAAGTTTTTTGGGGTTCAATCGGATAGTAAAAAGCTTGATTCATCTTTTCCCTAAAGTCGATGGTTCTCCAAACACGTTTTTGCCACATCACATCGGCACGACGAAGTGGTGCATAAGGGACCGGTTTTTTATCAATGACCCCCATGTTTTCATATAAGCCATCTAGTGGTGACTCATTAATCACCTGTGCATTGATTTGCGATGCTGATCCTATCAGCATCCCCAAAACAATTAATACGAATATTTTTCTCATAAAACCTCCCATTCAGATTTTATTATTTAATGGTTAAACTTATTGCATTTAAAGTACGAGTGGTTCCGTCAGGTCCCGAAGCTTGTATATTTTCAAAGAAGAATTTCTGTCCTCTTCGTGAATTTTTAATCAGTTCAGTCATCTCACTTGTGAAACGATTGCCTCTTGTTGATTTAGGGATCCAATCTCCATTGATAATGGTTCCCATGGTAAATGAATTGATTACAAAATTGAGATCAAATTCAAAATCTTTCATTGAAGGAATGATGGCATTCGCTGCTAAAAGGGTGTTTCTGTCCATAACCCCTTCTTTGGTTCCTGCAACCTCAGCCACCGGATCGGGTACTCTTTTCACTCTAAACTCACGACTACCCATATCTTCCATTTTTCCGCCCACATCAGCTTTTGCAGTAATTATGGCTGTCCGAATACCTCTTGGTACTATCACTATCCAATCAGTCCCATTCGGATCAGCAGTCAATGTACAACCTTCAGTGATAATAGGTTTTATTTTTTCGGCTGCAATTCCAGGAACCGATATCGAAACAGGATTTTCAACTCCTATATAAAATACGTTCATTTTTGTTGCGGCCACAGTCAGTGATGGTGGTGCTACCACATATTCGCCACTAAATGGATATTCGTTGGTTTCGCCATTAGGATTGGTCATTTTTACATAACCGGCATATTTTTTAACTCCCTCTTGGCTTCCATCCAATGATAATTTAACAACGCCATTATCGCCTTCTCTAAGTCGGGCACGGTTTTTATTGGCTTCTGTAATTTTATCGACCCCCTCTAAAAGATAAACTTCAGGGGTTTGTTTAGTATCGTAAGCAGCCACCAAAATTTCAGCTTCGTATTTCTGTCCTTTAAGGATATAGGAATTTTGAGAAATCACCTTTGCAGCGATATCGTCGAATTTAAAATCTTCGGCAGTTACATCCGAAAACAAATAACCAGCTACATCAAACTGAGCGCTTTGAATCTCCCCTATCAATTTATTCAAGATGGTAATATCTGCGGCTAAAATGGTATAATAAAAATTATGTTGTTCCCAAGTTTGTCGAGCCCCACTCGCATCACGATAAACAGCATTGGTGATCAGACCTAATCGATCACTGTCCAATGGTTCGTCCATCATTTCAAGCATGGCTGTCCGGAAAGCATCAATTTTGCGTTTTAGTATTCCGGCTTCACCATTGGTTCCATCTTCTGATCTACCAAAGAAATAACGAGTAGGTTCTGTATATTTATCTTTAGTTTTTAAATCTTTCAAAGGCGTTGTACGGGCCTCTTCAATTGTTTTCAAACGTCCCTCTGAACGAAATATCAATGCAACTTTTACGCTATCGATATAATCGACCAAATTCTCAGTTAGCATTTTTGCTTTTTGGGCTTTTAAAAAGTTGGGTTCAACCTTTGCCTGATTTAATTTATACTGTTTGTTAAACTCTGTATAGACATTATCAATTTTATCAGAAAAATTTTCGATGGTTGACTCCATGCTTTCGTTTACAACCAAAAAAGCATCCAGCATTTCTTTTGATACATTGAGTGCCAAGAGTGCAGTTAGCACCAGGTACATCATTGCGATCATTTTTTGCCGAGGGGTTTCTTTATATGCTGCCATAGTATAATGCTTGCGTTTGAGTTTTTGTTTTTACAAATTATTTTTTAACGTTCATCGCGTTAAGCATATTTCCGTATACCTCATTTAAGGCAGCCATTTTTTCGTTCAACTGATCCATATTCTTTTTGTATTCGATCATTCTATCAGCTGACTCTGTCATATTTGTTAAGTAGTTATTCATGGTTGAATGCAATTTTGAAGATGATTCAACCTGTTGGGTCGAGCTTTGTAATTGCAATTCGTATAATTGGTTCAATGAAGATAAGGTATCAGCAATTTTCTTGAGTTGTTCATTGTAGGCAACGCCTTCAATATTGGAGAAGTCAAGAGCATCTGCTGATTTAGTAATTTTTTCTGTACTTTCTTTATAATGATGAGCCAAATCCTTCGCAGATTCACCAGCCATACGGATATTATTGGAAAATACTTCCGTAGCTGAAATATCATTTTTTAGTATTTTATTGGCTTCTTCATATGAATCAGATAATACAGTGAGGGTACCCGTTGCTTCTCTTACTTTTTCGCTATGACCCCTATTAGCCTCAGCATCACTTTTAAGAGATTCGGATGTTTTTTGATACGCTGAGTTTAAATCAATTGCTGAATTTGAAGCCATTTTAATATTATCAGCATATTCATTACTCGCAATGGCAGCTTCAGCAACGTCACCCATTTTTGAAGTGCTTTCACTAAGTTTCTCCAAACCTTCTCCAAGTCGGTTAATTAATTGCTGATCGATATTTGCATTCTTTAATAAATCATCCAATTCTTTGATTGGTTTTTTAGCATCGCTACTTTTACCGATACCATCACCATGATAAAATGGTGTCAACTCAGGATATACTCTACTCCAGTCAGGATCAACAGAAGGCTTTTCAAAAGCTGAAAAGAAAAATATTATGGCCTCCATCCCTAGACCAACCAATAAAAATTCATCAGCATATGGATAGTGATTTATTTTAAATAAAGCGCCCAAAATAACAACAGAAGCACCCCATCCATATAATCGAGACAT
>JBFFMB010000222.1:0-4003 GCA_041554455.1 Bacteroidales bacterium | reverse complement strand
ATCTTCGTATTGTTTTAATAGTTCAATAATTGCATTTTTCAACCGGCCATTGCCAACACCATGAATAAAGGTTACTTTTTTATAGTGATTAAGGATGGCGCTTTCTAAGCAATCTTTAAAATATTTCTTTTGAAAAGCAAACATATCACGACTTTCCATACCCGAAATATTATCCATCAATTCACCAATGTGCAAATCAACTTCAGCAATCTTAGGCAAAATCTGATGACGATCGATGAGTGCTTCATCTTTTTTCGCAACAGCTTTTTGTTCTTCGATCTCATCCTCTTGACCAAAAACAGTATTTGCTTTTTGCTGATGCTGAATTTCATTCAAACTGACAATAAAGGCTTTTCCTTCAACCAATCCATTATATTGGTATGCATTCTCATTATTTAATTTGCTTTGCTTTATTTTAAAATTAGAATGAGCAGGCAATAAAACCTGTTTTACTTCTTCCTCATGATAAATTATTTGCACTACTCCCTCGCGCCAATCTTCGGTTTGATCTCTTTCTATGCTATCTAATAGAACGGCAAATTCAGGTTCAACCGAACCATAATCAAAGCCAGTAAACACATCTTTATTTTTCAGGAAAAGACTATATAAAATATCCGCAGAGGTATGATTAACTAAATAAATATCCAACATCCCGGTAATAAACCATTTTTGATCATGAGGAACAAAGGCTAAATAAACGCCTTCGGCTTCACAGGCTTGTTTTATATTTTTAACATTAGTAGATGATTGGATCGATGTGATATGCCCTGATTCAATTTTAGGATCTGCTTTAAAATCCACCTTGAAATTTTCATCAAACATTTTTTCGCTATGATTGGATGTTGCTTCCACCAAAACCAAATCTCCATTTAAATATGGAATTTCAAAACCTTCTTCTACTGCAACATTCACCATAAGATTGCTGATTACCTTACTCACAATCCCACCACCCGATTCATTCAAGAACTTTACTTTGTCGCCAACTTTAAATTTCATATTTATATTTTTTAACTAATAACAGCAATCACATTTTATGTAATTTTGCAAAAATTTATTTTACAAAAGTACTCAATTTAAAATCGTTGTCACATGGAATTTTTAAGCAATAGTTCTGACCTATTTGTGTGGGTAATACTTCCATTATTAATCTTTTTTTCAAGAATAGCCGATCAAACAATTGGGACTCTACGATTAATATTTTTATCGAAAGGATATAAATACATTGCTCCTTTCCTTGGTTTTTTCGAGGTAATTATCTGGTTAGTAGCTGTAACACAAATCATCAAGCATATTGACAACCCAATCAGTTATGTGGCTTATGGTGCAGGTTTTGCAATGGGAAATTATCTTGGGATGATCTTGGAAGAGAAATTATCCCTCGGAAAAGTGATGCTTCGTATTATTCCTAAAAAAGACACATCAGAACTTATCGAATATATGAAATCTCAAAACTTTGGACTCACGATAATGGATGCGCAAGGTAGTATTGGAGATGTTAAAGTCATCATGTCGATTATGGAACGTAAGGATACTAAAACCTTAATACCAGTCATCAATAAACTGAACCCACATGCCTTTTACACCATCGAAGATATTCGAGCTGTAAATGACGGCGTTTTTCGATCCAAAAATAAGCATAGAATTTCAAGACACATTGGAAATACAAAGAAAATAAAATAGCGTTTTGAGTAAGCTAGAGTTTGAAGGATCTGCTTTTATCAACAAAATATTAGCACGCTTTTTTCTTAGAAGTCCCAAATCACAAAAATCAAATTTCAAATAATCCCCCATATTTTACATCCAAAATCGAATCAATAATTTGAGCTTTTGAAATTGGAGTTTGTCTTTTCGTTCTTATTTGGAGCTTGAAATTTGATGATTCATTTTCTAGCTAAAAGTGTATTTAATGTTGATCCAAGACAGATTTTGTCTTCCATTTTCCTCTCAGGTAATATAGATAAGAAAGTATCAATCCTACAATCCAAGCTATTGGGATACCCCACCAAATACCCACAGCTCCCATTTCCTGAGATAAGTAATAGCATAATGGAACACGCACAACCCAAAGAGCGACAAAAGTAATGATCATAGGAATCAAAGTATCACCCGCCCCACGCATCACTCCACCAATAGTAAACATTGTTGTAAACCCAATATAGAAGAAACTCACTATTCGCAAGTATTCTACACCAATATTAACAACATTTTGATCATCAGAAAATAACTCCATTAATGGACGAGCAAAGGTAAATGAAATCGCTGCAACTGTTAATGCTATGATGGAAGTCATATATAAGGTAGCAATCAACCCTTTTTTAATTCGCTCTGGTTTATTAGCACCTAGATTTTGTCCGACAAAAGCGGCCAAGGCCGCCGCAAAATTCATAGCTGGCATGGCTGCAAAGGCATCGATCCGAAAAACAACACTATAAGCTGCCGCAGTATCTGTCCCAAACGGATTGACCAACCAATACATTACCATCATACTAAGGGCTACAAACGCTTGTTGAAAGCCTATAGGAAAACCTATACGTGTATTTTGCTTAAAAATAACTCGATCAAATTGCAGTTTTCGTAAGGTAAATCGAATGACTTCATGCGTGCGATTAAGGTATATTACTGCTGTAAAAAATGCACCAGCTTGTGCGATAAGTGTTGCTAAAGCGACTCCTTCAATACCCCATTCAAATACAATTACAAAAAGAAGATCAAGACCAATATTAACAAGGGTAGAAATAATCATAAAGTATAAAGGTGTCTTTGAATCGCCAAGCCCTCTTAATACAGCACTTGTTCCATTAAATCCAAAGAAGAAGATCAATCCACTTAAGTATATCCGCAAATATAAAACGGCATCCGTCATGGCTTCTTCAGGCAATTTGATCAATCTAAAAATATCTTCTGCAAAAATAATCCCAAGAATTCCAACAAATAATGAAGCAAAAAATAAAAAGATAAATAAGGTGTCAATCGCTCTTTTTACTTGATCAATTTTTTTTGCTCCAAAATATTGGGAGATCACAATAGTTGATCCTGTAGCAATTCCAATGATTAATGAAATAAGCGTAAAAATGATAGGGAAAGACGCCCCAACAGCGGCCAAAGCTTCAGTACCAACATAATTTCCAACAACGATACTATCAACTACATTGTATAATTGCTGAAATATATTACCCAAAACCATGGGCATAGCGAACTTAAAAATTAAGGATCCTTCTTTACCTACACTTAAATCTTTCACAAGCGAACGCTAAAGTTATCTTTTATCATTTTTCAAAAATTCTCGAGGAGAAGTCATTTTCTTTACATTGGAGCTAACATCACTAATTTCTGAAGAGATGTCTTTAATATCCTTTGTAAAATCATTTTCATTAGTGGCCTTTTTAAAATCTTTTATCCCCTGACCCAGTCCTCGCATCAATTCGGGAAGACGCTTACCTCCAAACAATAATAACACAGCTACAGCAATGACAATGATTTCTGGCCCACCGAAAATCCCTAATAGAGTGAAGAAGTTATACATAGTTTGATTTTGTAAGTACAAAAGTAAGAAAAGAAATTACTAAAAGGGCCTAAAATCTTGAATGCTTAAATTACACTTCGAAGCATATATTGGTATAAACTTCATCTTAACGCAATAATTCATTACTTTTGCAAGGATTTTCAGATGATTCTATCGCTGTTCCGACTTAGTCGGGAGAGAGGAAAGTCGGGGCAACATCGAGCGCCATACTTCCTAACAGGAAGGACTCATCATTGATGAGGCTAGCAAGTGCCACAGAAAAAAACCGCCCTGAGCTTGTCGAAGGGTAAGGGTGAAAACGTGAGGTAAGAGCTCACGATTCGGCAAGGTGACTTGTCGAATGGGTAAACCTTATGGGTTGAAAGGCCAAATATACTTCGGTTAAAGAGTTGCTCACTCAAATATGTTCGCATATACCGAAATGGGTAGGTCGTTTGAGTTAATGGGTGACCATTAATCTAGATAAATGATAGAAATTTT
>JBFFMB010000221.1:0-4003 GCA_041554455.1 Bacteroidales bacterium | reverse complement strand
TGTTACTGACTTTTTTAATTATTACTTTCTTTTTTAGTCGGGCATTTATTTCGGTGGATGTATTTATCAGAAGTTTTATATGGGGGCTGTCAATTTGTGTGACACAGTGGAGTGGAATTGTTTATATCACACATCGAATTGATCAGAAGATTCCTATTTTGATTTATCCTACAAAACGAATTATTGTTGGATTGCTTGCAATGGTTTTATATTCAGTCGTTGCTTATGTATTCATTCAAATACTAATGCTCTGGATTATTAATGGTTCATTCAGTTTTAAGGAACTCTATTTCATTTTTAAAGGAAGTTATATCGCCTTTTTGATTGGAGCTGCAATTGCTTTGACATTTTCTGCACATGGATATTTACATGCCTGGCGAAAGTCAGTTATATATGCTGAAAAACTTAAAGCAGAGATGCTTATGTATAAATATGAAGCCTTGAGAAGTCAAATTAATCCTCATTTTTTATTCAATAGTTTCAATGTCTTGAGTGACTTAATTTACGATGATCAAAAACAAGCCGTGAAATTTGTACAACAAATGAGTGGATTGTTTAGATATGTTTTGGATAGTCGTGATAAAGAATTGGTGCCATTAAAAGAAGAAATGGCTTTTATCGAATCCTATATTTTTTTATTGAAAACAAGATTTGAGGATAAAATCAAAATTAAGCTTGATGTTAAAACTACTGAAGAGGATTTAATTGTGCCTATGAGTTTACAATTACTCATTGAAAATGCCGTAAAACATAATGAAGCTTCATCTGCCCGACCATTAACTATTGAGCTGATCAAATCAGAGAATTATATTGAAGTAATCAATTCGTTGCAAGTCAAAAATATTGGGGATTCATCCAATGGAATTGGAATGAAAAATATTCATCAGCAATATAAATTCTTTACAGAAGTGCCGATTGAAATTCAACAAACCGATCAATTCTTTTCGGTGAAACTACCGCTTTTAAAATCTGTGAAATCATGAATGTAGTTATATTGGAAGATGAGCAAAGAGCCGCCAATCGTTTAGAATTGCTAATAAACAAATTAGCTCCTGAGATGACAGTTGTTGCCGTTTTTGAATCAGTTAGGGATGCCATTGATTATTTTAAAGCGGATTCAAATATCTCATTAGTCGTTGCAGACATTCAGTTGGCCGATGGTTTAAGTTTTGAGATTTTTGACCAAGTAAACATTGCTTGCCCTATTATTTTTACCACTGCTTACGATCAATACGCCATCGAAGCATTTAAAACAAATGGCATTGATTATCTATTGAAACCGATCGAGGAAGAACGGTTACAAAAAGCATTTGTGAAACTTAAATCCATTCAGAAACCTTTAGCACTTGATCAAATTGCCTTACTCATGAATGCGATGAATAAACCCCCTTACAAAAATAGATTTATGATTAAAGTGGGGGATAAAATCAAGAGTATCGAAATTGATAAAGTCTTGGCTTTCTATAGCCTCGAAAAAGCGACTTATCTTTTTACAGATGAGCAGCGGTCATACGTTATTGACTATTCATTAGAACAACTAGAGCAATTGATTAATCCTGAGAAGTTTTTCAGGATCAATCGAAAATTCATGGTCTCTCATAAAGCATGCAATGATCTAGTAGCATGGACAAATAGCCGTATCCTCTTAAAAATTAAAGGTTTTACGGATAAAATTATCGTAGCCAGAGAGCGTGTGTCAGAATTCAAAGCCTGGTTAGATTCCTAGAACCTTTTGTTAAGATTGATTTTGACAAAAATAGTTAAAAAAACACCTTTAATCAGTCCGTAGCTTTTTATAACGGATGCGTTTTGGGCCTTCGCCACCCATGCGTTTTTTCCGATTTTCTTCGTATTCTGAATAAGATCCTTCAAAGAAATAAACTTGAGAATTCCCTTCAAAAGCAAGGATATGTGTAGCGATTCTATCGAGGAACCATCGGTCGTGTGAAATAACGACTGCACAACCGGCAAAATTCTCCAGACCTTCTTCTAAAGCACGGAGTGTGTTCACATCTATATCGTTGGTTGGCTCATCGAGTAATAATACATTGGCTTCTTGTTTTAAAGTCATAGCTAGATGCATTCGATTACGTTCACCACCAGACAAAACCCCTGCTTTTTTTCCTTGATCAACACCGCCAAAATTAAAGCGTGAAACATAGGCACGTGAGTTCATGGTTTTATTTCCAAGCTTAATATTTTCATTTCCACCTGTGATTATTTCCCAAACATTTTTCTCAGGATCAATTTCTTCATGGGCTTGGTCAACATAACCAACTTTTACCGTTTCGCCTACTTTAAAATCGCCTTTGTCAGGTGTTTCTATTCCCATAATCAAACGGAAAAGCGTTGTTTTTCCGGCACCATTTGGACCAATGACACCAACGATTCCAGCTGGAGGAAGCATAAAGTTAAGGTCGTCGAATAAGAGTTTGTCGCCATAGGCTTTGGAAACTCCCTGCGATTCAATCACAGAATTTCCTAAACGCGGTCCATTCGGAATAAATATTTCTAGCTTTTCTTCTTTTTGTTTAACATCCTCATTCAGCATTTTATCGTAAGATGCTAAACGGGCTTTGGATTTTGCATGACGAGCTTTGGGTGCCATTCGTACCCAATCTAATTCACGTTCCAAGGTTTTGAGACGTTTGCTTGCTGTTTTTTCTTCGCTTTGCAAACGTTTACTTTTTTGCTCTAACCAGGAGGTGTAATTGCCTTTCCAAGGGATGCCTTCTCCGCGATCTAACTCCAAAATCCATCCGGCAACATTGTCCAGAAAATATCTATCGTGAGTGACGGCTATAACCGTTCCTTTATATTGTTTCAAATGCATTTCAAGCCATTCAATCGACTCAGCATCTAAATGGTTGGTAGGCTCATCCAATAATAAAATTTCAGGTTCAGAAAGTAATAAGCGGCATAAAGCTACCCGTCTTCTTTCGCCTCCCGATAAGTTTTTAACAGGGGAATCTCCTTCAGGACAACGAAGAGCATCCATAGCTCGTTCTAATTTTGAATCCAGTTCCCAAGCATCTTTTTGTTCAATCAATTCGGTGAGTCTGCCTTGTTTTTCAATAAGTTTAGTCATCTCATCATCGCTCATTGGATCCATAAATTTGAGGTTAACATCCTCATATTCTTGTAATAGATCAACAATTTCTTGAACGCCTTCCTGAACAATTTCTTTTACTGTTTTGCTATCGTCCAGATGAGGTTCTTGTTCTAACATTCCAACCTTATAGCCTGGAGAAAAAACGACTTCTCCGTTAAAGGACTGATCCATACCAGCAATGATCTTTAACAGGCTTGATTTACCAGAACCATTTAATCCAATAATTCCTATTTTCGCTCCATAAAAAAAGGAGAGGTAAATATCTTTTAACACTTGTTTCGAGGGAGGGTAGATTTTGCTGACTCCTACCATCGAAAAAATTATTTTTTTATCGTCTGACATAATTTATTATGATTTCATGATTTTTTCCAGTTTTGAACCGGCATTTTTCCAACAAAAATATTGTTCTACAAAAGTACGTCCTTTCTTGCCGATTTTTTCGGCTTCTTTTGGATTCTTTAAAAGAAATTCAATATGATTCGCAAACTCCTCAGCTGTTTTGGCGATTAAAATGTTTTCAGCATGATTTGCGCCCAATGCCTGATTTGTTAAAGGAGTTGTTATACATGGTATTTCCATGCTCATAGCCTCCAATAATTTATTTTGCAAGCCTGTTCCAATTTGCATGGGGGCCACAAATATTTTTGCTTTGGCATAATATAAACGCAAATCATCAACCCAGCCAGTGACTGTAATGTCTTTTGATGCCATTGATCTGATAGAATCAGCGGGCTTTGCTCCTGCAATAACTGTTTTTACGGAAATTCCTTTTTTTTGTAAAATGGGTAATACATTTTTAACAAGGTATCGAGCACCCAGTATATTGGGGGGATAACTCATGTTTCCACTAAATATCAGATCAAATATTTTTGTATGATTTTGTGGTTGATA
>JBFFMB010000220.1:0-4012 GCA_041554455.1 Bacteroidales bacterium | reverse complement strand
TATTCATTGTCTGAATTTTTTTGCGAGCAACAGTGACCTGTGTATTAAGATCGCTTACTTCTCTCAAGAAATTAAAATTAGCTGCATAGTTTGGAGTTCCAAGTGCATTTGGCATAGACTTAACAGTAAATCTTGTTGGCTCTATTAATCGAGTAAATACCCCATTATTGTTTTTATCTATAGCAATTTTATATTCTCCTGGAGGTACTTTAGGACCTCGATTTGAGAGATAACTCAAATTCCAATTTGTGCTATTGTATCCTTTTTTAAAATTTGAACTAAGTTTCCTCATAATATCACCATTCATATTATAAATGGTAAATACTAATTGTGGTTTTACTTCATCCGATTCTGCTCTTAGCTCATCCTCCGTTGGATAAGGATATTTATCTCCAGATTTTTCAGCGGCTTTCTGTGCTTTAATTCTTTTCTGTTTTAAGCTTTGAAATCCCTCTTTAATGAAGTATTCAAATTTAACTTCAGGAGTTGGATTTTCGGTTCTGAAATGAACATCTCCTTGATAATTTAAATTTGACGATGGATAATAAAATAGAGCATCATTAATTTTAAACATATGAGCCTCTTTTTTCGTAATATCTTCACTCAATTCTCTTAACATTGAGTAGTTATCTAATACATAATATCCACGACCAAAAGTTGCGACTACTAAATCATTTTCTCTTTCTTGAATTGTAATGTCTTTTACCTGAATTGGAGGGATTCCTTTTTTAAGCTGAACCCATTTTTTACCACCGTCAATAGTTGTCCATACGCCCCATTCAGTTCCAATAAATAAAATATTTGGATTGATGTGATCTTCTTGAATACAATACACAGTTCCTGATGGCAAATTGGATGCAATGGATGTCCAGTTTTTTCCTTTATCAATACTTTTTATTAAATATGGCGTAAAATCGCTACTGTTTTTACGACCATCGAAACAGGCATAAACAGTACTTTCTTCATGTTTAGAAGGCAAAATATAATTCACAAATGTCATATCTGGAACATTGGCAAATTTTTCATATTTAGTCCAATTGTTACCGTCATCTTCAGTAAGCCAAATTAAACCATCATCTGTACCAGCATAAATCATCCCTTCTTTAAATGGTGATTCACTCAATGCAAAAATATTTCCAAAAGGAGATGTAGACATATTTTTAGCAACGGCTTCTGGGGGCCAAATTTTACCCATCATTGGTAAAGTGTTTTGGTCGATTTGTCTAGTTAAATCGGAACTAATTTTTTTCCATGTGCCACCCATATCGGTACTTTTCAAAACATAATTCCCCGCAATATATAGAGTCTTTGAATCAAAATTACTGATGAAATAGGGGGTGTTCCAATTCCAACGATATTCTTCTTCGATGGTTGGTTGAGGTTGAATAGAAACACTATTATTTGTTGTTCTATCATATCTTCTGATTCCACAATACTGCGACTCGCAATAGGAGATATCAGGATTATTTGGGTCAGGAATGGATAAATATCCATCTCCTCCGATAGTGTAAGTCCAGTCGGCATTTACAATATATCTGCGATGTGTTTGAGATGGGCCAAACCACGATCCATTATCTTGAGCTCCACCATAAACATTATAAAATGGGAAATCGTTATCGACACGAACATGATAGTACTGAGTAATAGGTAAGTTGTTTTTGAATTGCCAGGTTTTGGCACCATCATAACTTTCATATAAACCACCATCACAGCCCATTAAGTAATGATCTGTGTCCTTAGGATTGATCCACATTGCATGGTTATCTACGTGTTTATTACTTCCTTCGATATTTTCCCAAGTTTTGCCACCATCTTTTGAACGGGCAGCACGGGTATCCATTAATATGACTACATCCTGATTAATTGGATCGGTATAAAGTTCGTTATAATATTGTGGACTGCCAGAAACTTTATCACTTCGTTTTTCCCAGCTTTCGCCCATATCATTTGATCTATATAAACCGCCCTTATTGCCAGGTAATTCTATAACTGCATAAAGTATGTTAGGATTAGCTATGGATAATGATAAGCCGATCCGACCAACATCACCACCTGGAAGGCCATTTTTAAGCTTTGTCCAATTTGCTCCGGCATCAACTGATTTGTAAATAGCTGATTCAGGACCTCCATCAATTTTTGAGTATACACGACGTTCACGTTGGTGAGATGCTGCATATAAAATATCTGGATTTCGTGGATCCATTTCCATATCTGAAACGCCTGTATATTCTCCTATTTGAAGAATTCGTTCCCAACTTTTGCCACCATCAATAGTTTTATATAAACCTCTTTCGCCACCTGGTCCCCAGGCCTGACCTTGAGCTGCCACATAAACAACATTAGAGTTGCGAGGGTCAATCATAATTTTGCCAATTTGAGAACTAGTTTTTAAACCCATATTGGTAAACGTTTTTCCTCCATTTGTCGTTTTATAAACTCCATCACCATAAGCCAGATTTCTTTGGGTGTTATTCTCACCAGTACCAACCCATACTACATTTGAGTTGTTAGGATCCATTGCTAAACAACCAATTGAATAAACTGCTTGATCATCAAAGATGGATTCAAAGGTTGTTCCGTGGTTAATAGTTTTCCATAATCCTCCGGAGGCAACACCTACGTAATATTCTGATAAATTATCTGGATTAACTGCCAAATCAGAAATGCGCCCTGAATAGGCTGCTGGTCCAATGCTTCTGAATTTAAGCGTATTTAACATTTGACTGTTGAGTTCAAATTGTTCAGCAGTAGTTTCAGAAGTTTTCTTTTTTCTTTTTTGTGCATTCGATTCTAAGGAAGGAATTAAAAATAAGAATGCAAGAATGATTGTCAAAATCCATCCTTTGTTTTTCATGTTTTGCATAGTATTTGGTTTAAATGATATTATTAAAGTGGAGATTAAAAATAGGAATAAAATGTATAATCAAATATTATTTTCTACCAAAAGGCAAATTACAAAGACCTATAAAGAAATATAATTTGGATTCTTGCCTTAGTAGAAATGCAATGGGCTGTTCGAATAAAACCCATTTTAGGGTGGAAATAAAAAAGCCTCCTGATTAGGAGGCTTTATATTTTAAACGTCGATATTTGCGTATTTCGCATTTTGTTCGATAAATTCTCGTCGTGGCGGAACTTCGTCGCCCATCAGCATCGAGAAAACTCTATCAGCTTCGGCACCATTATCAATGGTTACTTGGCGTAAGGTACGAACACTTGGATCCATCGTTGTGTCCCACAATTGTTCAGCATTCATTTCACCCAAACCTTTGTATCGTTGAATATGAATACCCGTTTCTTTTCCATTCGCAGTTAATTCTGCAACATAAGCTTCTCTTTCTTCTTCATTCCAACAATACCTTTGTTCTTTTCCTTTTTTGATTAAATAGAACGGAGGAGTCGCAATATAAACATAGCCTTTTTCAATAAGGTCGTGCATATGGCGGAAGAAGAATGTTAGGATGAGTGTTGCAATGTGACTACCATCCACATCCGCATCAGTCATAATAATAATCTTATGATAACGAAGTTTCGAAAGGTTCAATGCTTTGCTATCTTCTTCCGTTCCAATAGTAATTCCTAAGGCAGTGAAAATATTTTTAATTTCTTCGCTTTCAAATACTTTATGAGGCATTGCTTTTTCAACATTCAGAATTTTACCTCTTAATGGTAGAATCGCTTGGAATTTACGGTCGCGACCAGCTTTTGCTGTACCGCCCGCAGAATCACCCTCCACCAGGTAAATTTCACAAAGTTCAGGATTGCGTTCTGAACAATCAGAAAGTTTCCCAGGAAGACCAGAGCCTGTTAACACATTTTTACGCTGAACCAATTCGCGTGCTTTGCGAGCAGCGTGACGGGCAGTTGCAGCTAAAATAACTTTATTTACGATGATCCTAGCTTCTTTTGGATGCTCTTCAAGGTAATGCGTCAAGGTTTCGCTAATCATTTGATCAACGGCTCCCATGACCTCAGAGTTCCCAAGTTTCGTCTTTGTTTGACCCTCAAATTG
>JBFFMB010000219.1:0-4012 GCA_041554455.1 Bacteroidales bacterium | reverse complement strand
CTTTACAGCAATCACTATTCAAGCTCAAAATACTGATGAAACCATAAAATGGCTTACTATAGAAGAAGCTGTAAAACTACAAGCAGAATCCCCCAGAAAAATATTTATTGACGTCTATACTGATTGGTGCGGTTACTGTAAGAAAATGGATAAGGAAACATTTTCAGATCCTGTTATAGCCAAATATATAAACGAGAATTTTTATCCTGTTAAATTTAACGCTGAACAAAAAGAACCCGTTGAGTTTAAAGGACAAACCTATAAAAACACAAATATTACCCAAAGCAGAAGCTCTCACGAATTAGCACAAGCCTTATTACAAGGAAAGATGTCTTATCCTTCCTATGCGTTTTTGAACGAGGAAGCTTTATTAATAACTGTAGTTCCTGGCTATATCCCTACACCAAACTTTGAACCCATCATCCATTATTTTGGAGAAGATGCTTTTAACAAAATGGAATGGGAAGAATTTTCAAAAAACTTTAAAAGCGAATTAAAATAAAAAAAGCCCTCGGATGAGGGCTTTTTTTTAATGTAGTGGGCTAAGTATATTCAGTTTAACCGTCTTACGGTTGTAGCACAGAAAACCGTAGGCTCCTGAATGACCATCTGAGTAACGTCTGAAACCAGTAAACCCACATTCTGGGTTTTGAATAATCGTCTTCAAATTTTTACGGGAAATAAACCCGACCTCATCTAACCAATAACTATAACTCATCGTTTTATAATTTCTTTGTACTTATTAATTCTGAAAAGAGAGGAAAGGTAACCCTACTTAATTTGTGAATAATCAAAACAGTCAATGAAGTGATTTAAGAAACACGGAAAATAAAAAAAGCTCAAGACTTTTGTCTTGAGCTTTTGTGGGTGAATGAGGGGATTTGAACCCCCGACCCTCGGATCCACAATCCGATGCTCTAACCAACTGAGCTACAATCACCATTTTTCGAGCAGCAAAGATACAATGTTAGTTTTGAAAAAATCAAACAATTTGTAAAGAAAAAAGCAGCTATATTTTATCACTCAATCGTATTAAAAATCAATACATTTGTATAGCTTTGTTTTAAATTATGCTCTTTCAAAGAAAAACATATACGAGTGGATCATCCTTATCGAAGTTAGCTTGGCAAAGATTTTTAAAAAATAAACTAGCCCTAGCTGCAACTGCTTACATCGCAATTATTACCTTAATTTCTATTTTGGGCTATCTAATAACACCCGACTCATCCCCTTATGCCAATAATCAAATACTGGAAATTGCAGCGCATAAACCAGGGAGCAAATTATCTTTTCTACTGATCAGAAAAAATGAAGCAATAGAAAATAAGACTTTTTTTCAGCGAATGTTTTTTGGTAAAAAAAACAATTTCACAAAAACACCCTTTTCTTCCTATTCATTTAAGGATGACAAAATCATTCTTAAAAATTATGCCCCCGAAACACCCACAGAAGATTTACTTAGTCTGGAATTCTCATTAGCAGATGTTTGTTTTCCACTCAAAACTGAAAGTATTGCGTTTAATAAAACATTGAATGAAATAAGTTTTCTGGATATCAATAACGAATCCTATACATATAATACGATTGAACTTCAAAATTTAATTCTTGAGGATCAAATTAAAAAGGAAGGATTTTTACTGGGGACTGATCGATACGGACGCGACTATCTGAGTCAACTAATTATTGGTGCAAGGGTAAGTTTATCGGTTGGGTTTATTGCAGTTATTATTTCATTAGTGATTGGAATTATTTTAGGTTCGATGGCTGGGTTTTTCCGCGGCTGGGTCGATCAATTTATCATTTGGTTCATCAATGTGGTGTGGTCAATTCCTACCCTTTTACTAGTGATCGCGATTACTTTTGCTTTGGGAAAAGGATTTTGGCAAGTATTCATTGCTGTTGGATTAACGATGTGGGTTGAAGTAGCTAGAATTGTGAGAGGACAAATTTTTAGCATACGCGAAAAGGAA
Organism: Bacteroidales bacterium; assembly: GCA_041554455.1. Classification (GTDB taxonomy): domain Bacteria; phylum Bacteroidota; class Bacteroidia; order Bacteroidales. Next base: position 2,042 of record JBFFMB010000219.1, on the reverse strand, counting down.
TTTGTGGAAGCTGGGAAAGCATTGGGATTTAGTAATTTCAGAATCATTTTTTATCACATTCTACCCAATATTATGGGACCAGTGATTGTTATTTCAGCAGCAAATTTTGCGTCAGCTATTTTAATTGAGGCCGGTTTGAGTTTTCTTGGAATTGGAGTTCAACCACCCATGCCTTCCTGGGGAGGAATGATCAAAGAGAATTATGCTTACATCATTTTGGATTCAGCGTATTTGGCAATACTCCCTGGTATTGCTATTATGCTTATGGTTCTGTCATTTATGATTATTGGAAACGGACTTAGAGTGGCTTTGGATGTAAAAACGACAAGCGCAAAAAATTAATTACAAATATTAATTATTCGATTCGCACAACTTCCTTTCAAGAAATTGATCTTTATCATAAAATAAAAATCAAATCCATCGAAATCGCTAGCCCCTAAAAAGGCTCCTAATTTATCAGTTCCCAAACTAAAAACCCCATAGCGCAAAGAAAGGCCTAATCTCAATTCTTTGAAATCATATAAGGACAATGGAGTACTTATTTCAAATCGTTTAGTTTCGTAACGAGGCATGAATGCAATTAATGAAGCCCGTCGAAGCTGATTCTTGCTAATTTGCAATGGAAGCATGAGCAAACCTCCAAAATAAAAATTTTTATCATAATGATAATCAGCCTGTACGCTTAAGGTTGTAGGCAACCCAATTGTAAAAACAGTATCAACTAAAGATGCGTTTTGATCGCCATAAAAATGCTCACTCAATTCATTTGTAATTTGCTGAACCGATCTAAATTGCAAGGTGTCGATCAGTCCCCAGCTTGTTGAACCTGAAAATTCATGAAGCCTTGCATTGCTGTTATATTTAATTTTCCCAATATCAATTAACGATAATCCCAACTTCAATATATAGGGTTCAAATTCTTGTTCACATGCCTTCCTATACCGTGCAATTTCATATCCCCTCGTTTTTAACTGATAAGTAATTCCTAGATCAAAGCCCCAGCCTCTACCTAATACTTTTATTTCATTAATATATTCATTCGTTTGATAATGCACAGGTAAGGCAAACCCATAACTAAACTCTGAATCATCAACAATCGCATCTCGATCTGAGTTAATTTCATAATCAAAATTGTCAACTTCAATAAAATAGGCAGCATAAGAAAGCATTCTTTTAAGAGTGATCCCCCCACTCAAATGTTTATTATAGCTTTTTTGTAAAACACGTGCATAAGTAAAACCCAGCTCAAGCCAACTGGCTCCTACACTGCCATAATCTGAGCTTGTATATTTCTCATCTAATTGATCAGCATAATCAAATCCCCAATAAGCAAAACTGGCTTGATCATAAGGAATCTCCCGAGTATGTGCATAATTTCTAATTGAACTGTAAAACCCAAAAGCCTGATCGTTTTTAGCATACATTGCAGATGGTCCTATAACAGTCATATTGGCAAAAGAAGTAACATCATTTCCTTGCTGATAAATAGCTTCATTAAAATTCCGTTCGTCACGAGGCATCCAAGTATCGTTTTCATTATAATAATCGATATTTCGATTAATCTCTTTGATCAAACCACCAAAACTATAATCTTCTTTAGGAATGTACAGGAAATTATTTTGAATAGAAAGATCAAATGATAACAGATTGATGTCCATGAATAATTTTGAATTTACAATACTTGACGGATTTATCATGATTCCTTGAGAACCCGCAAAATTGCTTCCAACGATCCCCAAGCGATCTTGAGCATTTATCGTTAGGTTAGAAACAATTATTAAACACAGGAGAATAGAGCGAGTCAACTTCATCATATAAGCGGCTGTTATTTATCCAAATTAATCGACCAATTAAAAATACTAAAAGCCTTCCATTTAAAACCCAATTTCATAAATTATATTGTAAGTATCAGCATAAAATAAATTTATTGAATATTTTTAAAAAAAATATAAGGTTCTGAAAAATATTTTATTACTTTTGCAGACCTAAAAACGAACTAATTGCGGATGTGGCGTAATTGGTAGCCGCGCTAGACTTAGGAT
>JBFFMB010000218.1:0-4013 GCA_041554455.1 Bacteroidales bacterium | reverse complement strand
CGTGCGCATAGCTGCTCACACCGTGATCGTTCCGTCAAATCATGTCTTCTCGGATGCGGAGAAGTACATTAAGGATCAAGGATTGTCGCTCAAGGGCGTTGTGGTTGAAGACGATGTTTGGGTTGCTACCCGAGCGATGATCTTAAAGGGTGTGACGATTGGTAAGGGAGCGGTCGTTGCTTCGGGTTCAGTTGTGACGAAAGATGTTCCTCCCTATACTGTAGTTGCGGGTGTGCCTGCAAAAATTGTTAAAACACTTAATCCGCCTAAGGCGTAAATTAAAATATCTTTTTATATGGGTGGTTTAAAAAATCTATTGATTAAAAAAATAAAGGATTTCTTGATAGGAAATAAGGTCTTATTCCCTATTGCATTGAAGATGCATAGTTTTTATTATGGCTTATTCTCTAAGAAATTTCATCAAATATCACATTTCACGCTTTATGATCGATACCCTCATTTATTTGCTTTTGCCAAAAGCTATTTTGAAAAAAAGAACCATAAAAGTGTAAATATATTAAGTTATGGTTGTTCAACAGGTGAAGAATGTTTTTCGATCAATGAATATATTAAGAATGCGAATATCATAGGCGTTGATAGTAGTCTTAAAGTATTAGCAAAAGCAAGAGAACATAATACGCATTCCAATATTCGATTTTTGGAAAGCACCCCTGAAAATATTCATAAAAATGGACCCTACGATTTGATCTTTGCTATGGCCGTTTTTTGTCGTTGGCCATCAAGTAATTATTATAAAGACATTTCTCATCTCTATCCGTTCAAACGTTTTGAAGAAAACATTACAGACTTGAGTGAATACTTAAAAAAAGATGGGTTATTGATCATCAATAATACCAATTTTTTATTGGCAGATACGGAGGTTTATGCACAATACGAAGCTCTGGAGACTCCAGATGGCGTTGAAGCCGATGTCGTCCCTAAATTCTCAAAAGAAAATAAATGGCTAGGATTGCTTGATAAAAGCGAAGTTATTTTTCGAAAAATAAAATAACTTAATTCAGCCTTCACTTATACTTCTTCAATAGAACCATTTTTATATGAAACCCATCTCTGGCACAAATGCTGCAATATTTCATTTGTTTACTCGAAATGCATCCACATCTGTGACATTTGTGGAGTTCGAGTAGTCTTTTTTGTTTGGCTTTGAATGAGATTTTCATTGTTTATGAAAGATAAAATGATTGTCGGCCAGTTATACAAAATAACCGAAGCTTTAATTTACTGACTCTTTCAAAGAAGTACACTTTTGAGTCTTTTGTATAGATTAAATAATCCATGCAATGATCATTCAATGGTTCCATGTCCATTTGTTTGATTTCAGATTCACTATAATAAGTGTCCATTTCTAATTGGGGTGCGCATTTGGTAGTCATAGTCCAAGATTTTAGTTAATTCTGTGCATTTATTGTTTATACCAAAAGCTTTAAAATGTCCTCATTTTTATGAAAAAAAATGACAATACAGATTTTTTTATGGCTGTTAAAAACTAAAAATTTGATTTGTAGGCTTTTAATATTTATTTTTAAAATAATTTGTGTTAATTTTGAGGGACTAAACCCAACTCCCTATGATACGACAAGACTTACGGCACGAAATAAATGCAATAACTGAGGAAATGAAAAAACAACTTCGGTTTATTGAGAGAGAAAAACAAAAAGCAAATCGAGAAAATCGGTATGTAGGAAGTTTTATCCAGGAAGAATCAAAAATAATGGCATACAAAAAAGTGTTGTTGATCTTAGGAATGTCTGCTTTTGAGATTAAAAAAATTGAGAATGATTTTATGTGATTATCTGCAACCAAAAATGGTTTTATGAATAAAATTTCCTTTTGCTTCACAATTTCAATATTGTTTTTAGTCTGTTTTTCAAGTTGCCAATTTTTTCCAAAAGAAGATGCAATAGTGTTGGAAGAAGAATTAAAATCAGGAGTCGAGGGTGTTCAAAAAACATATAGAAAAGATAAATCATTATTGACGGCCATCGAACATAAGGATGGGAAACGACATGGAATTTCTCGTTCTTATTTCAAAGATGGGAAAACAATTCAGTATGAAATTTGCTATGATTCGGGGATAAGAAGTGGCGTTACAAATGCATATTATAGTAATGGACAGCTTTTTTTTACGGTCAATTATATTGAGGGTAAACGCGAAGGCATATCTAAAAAATATTACAAAACAGGAGAATTGATGGCTCAAATTCCATATAAAGGGAACAAAGCTCAACCAGGCTTGATTGAGTATCAAAAATCAGGTGTTAAGAAAACCATCTATCCCGATATCGTCATAGAAGAAATCGATAAATCAGCCTCTGAGAGTCTATTTATTGTGCGGGTCAGGCTCTCAAAGCCAACTAAGAATGTAAAATATTTTCGTATTAATGACAGTTCGAGTGATGAAATCGAAGAAACTCGGTTAATTGATCAAAAGGGTGTTGTTGATTTTAAGTATTTTGTGCGAGGACTGTCCTCTATTCATGAAACGATTAAAATAAAAGCTGAATACAATACATTTCTGGGCAACCCTTTTGTCATTTATAAAGAGCATACCGTCAATTTTACCTGGTGATATTATAATAAAAAGCAACCTAACGGCCTTAGGTTGCTTTTGTCTCACTAATAACTCCCCACTAGTAATGAGATGAATAATCGCTTGATTGTTAACCAAACTTATTGGGATAAATGTAGCGGGATTGTTTTGGTCCTTAGTACGTAATATTACTTAAAAATCAGCTAAGGGGAAATTCTAGCTACAATTAATAAGTCCGTTGCGAATGGCAAATAAAACAAGCCCAACGGTATTTCGGGTTTGTGTTTTTTCCATTAAGTTTTGTTTATGAACTTCGACCGTACGTGGACTAATACTTAATTCTTCTGCAATTTCGTTGGCTGTTTTTTCTTGGCAAATTAAAGTCAGAATTTGATTTTCTCTTTCCGAAAGTTTGATGTAATTCTTTGTTTCTTTGATATATCTTTTATTGAGATAGGCCTGGTGCATGACTTGAATCATCTCTTCACTAAAACAATGACCTTTTTCGATAACTGATAAGAGGGTGTCCCGTAAATCATTTTTGGATGCGTTTTTTAATAAAAACCCATTGATATCTTCTTTAAGCATTTGAGCCATGACATTTTCTTGCATCATCATGGTAAGGATCAATACTTTTACTTTCGAATTTGTTGCACGAATTTTTTTTATGGTTTCAAAACCGTTTAAACGAGGCATTTGAATGTCAAGAATTAAGATGTCAGCGTGCTCACTGTTTTTCTCAAAAAACTGGATCACATCAATGCCATCCGATGCTTCAAAAATCGTATCAACAAAGTCAAAGCTTGATAATATCTCTTTTAATCCACATCTAAAAAGATCGTGATCATCGGCAATTAAAATAGTTACTTTTTTCATGATTTAAGACTTGAAAGATATATTTTAACATGGGTTCCTTTGTTGTTTGAGTTGATGCTATACTCTGCTTCTAAAGCACTTAATCTGCTTTCGAAGTTCTTCAATCCTAAACCACTTTTTTTGATGGCTTGCTTATAGTCGAAGCCCTCCCCATTATCTGATAAATCAATCTCAATTGTTTTTTTTGATTCTGAAAATTGAATCGTAATAAGATCTCCCTTTGAATGTTTTACAGAATTATTTACAAATTCCATAATCAAACGATATAAATGCAATTGTTGGTTTTTGGGTATTGTTTTTAAGTCGAAAGATGTTTTGAAATCAATGATGATTGTTGATTTGATTGAGCTAATAAATTCCTCTATGGCTATTTCTAGTCCGAATAAATCGAGTGTTGGTGGGAGTAGTGAATGAGAAATTTGTCTAACTTTTTGAATAGCATCATCTAAGCTTTTTCTATTCTCATTGATACTATTATGAAGTTCATCGGCTGAATCCAATTCTTCTGTGCTTGACATATTCATACTGATGTAAGATAACAAAGCGCCTACTTCATCATGGAGATCGCGCGCTAAACGTTCGCGTT
>JBFFMB010000217.1:0-4016 GCA_041554455.1 Bacteroidales bacterium | reverse complement strand
TTCCATAAAGAAAATTTATTTTTGTTAAATAAAATCTGAAACATCAATAATATGAAGAACCTTGTTTTTTTTCTAGTAGTATTTTTGAATACAATAATTTGTTTTTCACAATCTGAATCGTTGAACTACTTTGATCTAGAACCTCCTAAGGATATCCCTAAACAATTCAATCCTGATTTTATTCCAGACTCTTGTTTTGTGCAGAACGGATGTTTTTCAGCGGATGGAAAAGAGTTTTATTATATAGAAACCGATGGTAATTGGTCCTATTCAAAGTTGTTTCAGATCAAAATAAATGAGGACAATCATCACATCCCCTTACATTTATTCCCCGATTTTAATTTAATTCTTGTCCCTTTTGTATCACCTGATAATCAAAAATTATTTTTCATATCTAGCAAAAGCGATAGCATTATTTCAGGTGATATTTTTGTTTCAGAAAGAATTAAAAATGGTTGGAGCAATCCAAAACCATTAGCTGAACCAATCAACTCAGCATTTAATGAGTGGGAAGTATCCGTGGCTAAAAATGGCACTTTATATTTCTCATCCGATCGTCCGAATGGATACGGTACGATGGATATTTATAAATCTGAATTTAAAAATGGCCAATTTCAAGAACCCATTAATCTTGGCAAAAACATAAACACTGAATCGTTGGATGAATGTGCTTATATCGCTCCTGATGAAAGTTATATGATTTTTAATTCATGGAAAGAAGCAAGTCAAAAAGGCAATAATCTATATATCAGTTTTAATAAAAATGATGAATGGACTAAGCCTTTGAATTTAGGAGACTTAATAAACACTGATCAGCTCGATATTTATCCAAATGTTAGCCCTGATGGGAAATATCTGTTTTTCACCAGAAGAGAAAAGCCATATGGCCCTCAACAACCTTCAAAATTATATTGGGTTAAAACCTCTTTTATCGATTCCCTTTCAAAACAAGCTCATCATATTCTTGAGGATTAATAAATGCTTCGATAACAACTGGACCCTCATTTTCAAAAGCTAAGTCTAAAGCTTTTTGATATTCTTCAATCGTTTTAGCCGGAAAAACTGGAACTCCAAAAATATAATTTGAGGATTTGAATTCATCGCTTTTTGGATAGAGTGAAGTTCCATAATGAGCATTGTTCTTGTTTTTTTGTTTGATGGTAATGAGCGAAAGTTCTGCATCCATTAAAACAACAAAAACAATGTGCAGATTTAAGCGTTTGGCTGTGGCCATTTCTCCAGCCATCATCATATATCCACCGTCCCCAACTACACAACAGACTTTACGGTCAAGACAACTGAGTTTTGCAGCAATGGCGGCAGGAATGGCAAAGCCCATGGATGAACACCCATTGGTCATTAACTGGCATTCGGGAGAAGGGGTTTTCCATTGTTGTCCAATGAGGTGTAAATGGGCACCTACATCGCAAGTCATTATGCCGTTTTTGGGAAGAAATTTTCTTAATTCTTCCAAAACCAAACGAGGTCCAAAAGCGTTTTTGGGTGCCACTAATTTTGAAAACAGATTTTCTTTTCTCTTAATTAGCGTATCAAAATCCCATTCGTTTTTAAAATCATCTATAGCCAAAAAACACTCCAAAGAATAGCTCAAATGACCGACCACAGAACAAGCCAAAGTATAATTTTCTGTATCCAAATCCGCAGGGGTGGTGTCAATATGAATCAAGGGCACATTGGGCATCCAATCTTCGTAATTCAATTCAATCGGATCATACCCAATTCCTATAACTAAATCAGCTTCTTGATGAGTTTCACCAACGAGATTTCCCAATGCATGAGCTAATACACCTACATAAGACGGATGATCTTCAGGAATCATTCCTTTTGCCATGGGAGTGAGTACAACTGGGATTTTAAATTTTTCGATTATTTGAATGATAAGGTCCTGAACATTTGCTCGAACTGAAGTAATCCCTAGAGCAATGATGGGTTTCTTCGCATTTGCAAAAATTAGTTTCATCTCATCCAAAGCTGAACCTTTAGCATCGGGAATTTTATTGGATGGATTAAAACCTAGGTCTTCCTCAACTGACTCAAACAGTCCCATCCCGGCAGGCAATCCAATATGAACAGGACCTGGAACTTCAGAACAAGCAATTTGAGTAGCTTTAAAAATAATCTCTTTCACTTTATGAAGTTCTAATCTCGTTGTCAATTTGGTTATAGGCTCGAATAATTTTTGATGATCGATATTCATTTGAGTAATCCGTGGACGCATTTTATCATCCATCTCATCCGTGAAAACGAGCATGGGAGAGCGATCCAAATAGGCCCCACAAACACCTGTCGATAGATTGCAAGCTCCTGGTCCAAAAGTACCAAAACAAGCCGCCATTTGTCCTGTTAAGCGCCAACTAACATCAGCCATAAATCCGGCACTGGCTTCATTGCTTACCAAAATAAATTCTATGCCTTCAGTCTCCCGAATAGCTTCCATATAATCCACCCAATTCCCGCTTGGAACACCAAAAATATAGTTGACTCCAAGGGCTTTTAAGGCTTGGATCATTTGTTGAGCAACTGTTTTCATAGCATATTTTTATAAAATAAATGTACAAAAATGAGGTGATAAATAGCAGTTCCTACAAATTTGAAAATGAAATTATTTATTTTTAATTATTATTGACCTATTTAAAAGACTGAAGATGCTCAAACTACGAATCAAAAATTACCCTATAGGGATATGGATAGCGTTCCTCGCCTTAATTTCAATAGCAGGAGCTTGGATAATGCAGGCCTATTCTCTTTATGATTGGGAGACAGCTGTAAAATTGGGTCTGCAAAATGGGAGTTTTGAAGGCGACCATCTAAGTCAAGCTATGGCATCAAAAGAGAAAGGAGAAGCCATTGCAGATTTAATATGGGCCTTACCCTTGACAATTATTGCTTTTATTGGTTTGACAAAGAAGAAATTGATTGGTTTCATTGCTGCCATGATGACCTTTGCTATTTGTATTTATTTCTCACTTTTTTATCTTTTTCAGTTATACGATACTTTCATTGAAACAGCTATTGGCGCCTTAATTTTATGGGGGATTCCATCATTTTTTGGAATGATTGGATTATGGGTAAATCGTGAAATTTTAAAAAACTAAGCCTATGATTGAAGCAAACTTATTCACTTGGATTATTGCCATCTTCGGAGTAGTCACTTTTACTCCATTATTGGCTGCACAGTTATTAATGCTGCTAAATCCGCAAAGTCAAAAAACAAAAGACTTAATTATTGGCAAGGGAGAAGGGTGGCGAGATCGAACCCATTATAAATCGGCCCTAGCTTTTGCTTGGGCTGATTGGCTAATCATTTTTCCATTAATAATAATTAGTTACATAGGTGTTTTTAAGGCTGAATCATGGGGCTATGTTTTATGGCTAGCACTTGGAATTTTATCCATTTATTTCAGCATTATATTTTGGGTGATGGAGAAAAAACACAGCTATCCATCAGTGGGGAAATTAGTTTACTTCACTTATTTCTGGGGCTTCTTTTTCTATTGGGGAATAGGGGCTATTATTTACTCATTCATTCAAATAATCTAACACAAATAAAACTTATCTCCAAAAATCATCTTTATACACCATTGCATTTGTTGAATCAGAAAGATTTAAATAATTCACAGACCCGCAACCTTTAAAAAAGTAATGCCAGCCTTTAATTTTCCCCAGAGGCTTATTATAAGCCAACTCATAAACCACCTCATCATCAATATAGATTTTAAGATTTTTATCTACAATCTCCCCTTTTATTTTTCTCCATTCAGTTAAATCACAACCCAAACCAGTTAAATCATTTGTTTTCCCTGATTTGAAAACATCTCCAGCAGTAATACTTATATCACTCACACAACCTTCAGAAGATATCGGAATAACCATTGCTCCATTTTCAGCATAAATAAATATATAGCAATTCTGGCAAATCAATGCCTGTTCTTGATTACTGTTTTTTATCTCCGTTTCAAACGAAAAATTATCCCCATCTAATCCAATAAAATCTT
>JBFFMB010000216.1:0-4030 GCA_041554455.1 Bacteroidales bacterium | reverse complement strand
GTATAAAAATAATAGTTGGTTCAGTTGAAATTTCAAAGGTTGTAGCCCGCATCAACTTTTGTGTAAATGACAGGAAAGTGTCACGCAGTTGGCTACTATTTTTATACCAACCGTTATGCAGTATTAAATAAAAGACAACATTCAAAATGAATGCATAATATTGTAAATTTGAAAGAAAATACATGATATTACTTTTATTCTATTTATTTCTAGCTCTATTTGTTTCATTCCTCTGTTCTATAATGGAAGCCGTACTTCTTTCTACACCTCAATCCTTCTTGATTGTTAAGCAGGAGAGTGGAAATGCTTGGGCAAAAGGCTTTGTTGATTTAAAAACCAATATTGACAAGCCATTATCTGCCATTTTATCATTAAATACAGTAGCACACACAGTTGGTGCAGCTGGAGTTGGAGCACAAGCTGTTGCTATTTTTGGTGAAGCATCTTTTGGAATTGTGTCTGCTATTTTAACCATATTAATTTTGGTCATCACAGAAATAATCCCAAAAACAATTGGAGCCAGATACTGGAGAAATCTGGCAATGATGTCTTCTCGAATTATTCAATTCATGATAATTATTACCTATCCATTAGTTGTTATGTCAGCGGTCATCACGAAACTTATTTCAAAAAATAATCAAGAACAAACGACTAGCAGGGAGGAAATTGCCGCATTGGCAAATATTGGAGCAGATGAAGGCGTTTTTTCAAGTAAAGAACATAAAATAATTCAAAATATACTTCGACTCAAGAATGTGAAGGTAACCGAAATAATGACCCCAAGAGTTGTTGTTGCAGTCGCTGATGAGAAACTATATCTAAATGATTTTTTAAAGAATAAAGATTATTTAACGTTTTCTCGTATCCCAATATATTCAGAAAATGATGAAAACATTACAGGCTATGTTTTCAGGCAGGAAGTTTTTGAAAAACTGGCAGAAGACCAACATGAATTAAAGCTGAAGGATGTTAAACGAGAGATTGTTGCAGTTCCAAATAATATTGCACTATTTACATTATGGGAAAAACTTTTGGAAAAAAAAGAGCATATTGCCATAATCGTAGATGAATACGGTGGTTTAGACGGAATTGTAACAATGGAAGATATTATTGAAACCTTGCTCGGACTTGAAATAATTGATGAAACAGACACCATAATAGATATGCAAAAATATGCACGAGATAGATGGAGGGAAAGACAGGCGAAATATAATCTAATCGACAAATTAAATAAATAAAAACGCCTCTGCTGGCGCATTCTATGATAAAAAAAGCACGAACGAAATGTCCGCGCTAAGCTTTTTAAAAGAATAACAACCGCTCATTTACATACCGCTTAATCGAATTAAAAAAATAATAATCATGAAAGCAAACAATCAAAGCAAGGCCATAGAAATTTTCGCAGGAACACAATGGGAAGCTGCCATGGTACAAAGTCTGTTAGAAAATGCACACATTGAAGCCTTTTTAATGGATGAAGCAATGAGCTCCATCGCTCCTTGGCATACTTCGCCGGGTGGTTCAGCTCCAGTGAGAGTAGTGGTTTCTGACGTGGACTTAGATAAAGCCATAGGCATTGTCAAGGAATATAAAGAAAAGACAACAAAAGAAAAATAAGTTTTCTCAGCAAAATAAATTAGCAATGAAAAAAATTTATCTGGGTTTCATTCTCTGTATTTTATGGGGCTGTAGCAATCAACAATCCGACACACCGATGGCTGATTTCCCAATTTTGACAGGAAAATATATGGGTCAGAAAGAGCCGGGGATGATACCCGAGATCTTTGCGCCCAATATCGTTTCTACGGGCATGACCGAAATCAATGCCTGTTTTTCGCCCGACTATAAACAGTTTTTCTTTTCTGTAGCCATAGCCGGGAGGCAGTACGTAATTATGTCAATGAACTATACGAATGATCATTGGTCGGCACCCGAAGTGGCCAGTTTTTCGGGCGAATATTCCGAGGCAGATCCCTTTATCACTGCCGATGGGAAATGGTTGTATTATATATCCAAACGCCCCATCGACAGTCTTCAAACACCCAAAACAGATTGGGATATTTGGCGCGTAGAAAACATCAATGGCAGCTGGTCGAATCCCGAGCACTTAGGCTCAGAGATCAATTCAGCAAGCAATGATGTATATCCTACATTAACCAAAGAAGGAACCATCTATTTTTCATCAGAAAGAGGAGCGGATAAAAAACGGGATCTCTATTATGCCAAAAGCCAAGAGGGAGTATTTGAACCTTGCATCCGATTAAGCGATACCATTAACGCCTTTTGGGAAGGAGATGTCTTTATCTCCCCAGACGAAGATTATATGATTTTCAGAACCTATGGCCGTGCAGCTGGAAATGGTTTATATATTACCTTTAATCGCAAAGGAGAATGGAGCAATCCTCAATTTATGGGGAAAGAGATCAATCAAACGGGCGGCGAATTCTGTCCGATGGTTGATCCCGATGGAAAGTATTTATTCTTTACCTCCAATCGTCTGATATCCTCAGAAGCATCAGACAAAAAGCTGAGCTACCAAACAATAAAAGCTGATTTTGAAAAATCATATAAGAATCCAGCTAATGGCAAAGAAGATGTGTATTGGGTAAGTATCGATTTTATTGAACAATTCAGGACTGAAAACAATTAAATCCGGCTAGCTGTTTTCTAGCACTCAATTTGATTCTCTGCGATTTAATAAATCAAATGATTATATTTGGGTAAACGTATTAATAAACTATTCAATAAATGAATTCACATCTGTTTTTAATTGGTCTTTGTGTGGTCATCATACTCTCCTTTTTCGCCGGTGCTTTAGCCAAAAGAACCAATATCCCCTCAGCCTTACTATTGATTACGATTGGTGTTGGAGTACAACAATTATTACTCTACTTTAACATCAATCCCCAATTATATAGTGTGCTGGAGATATTAGGAATCATTGGTTTAATTATGATTGTTTTAGAAGCGGCATTGGATTTGGAATTAAAATGGTCGAAATGGCCCCTCATATGGAAATCATTTTTAGTGGCCCTGCTTTCACTCGGATTAACGTCTCTTGGGCTCTCCTTTGTTATTCGTTTATTTGTTCCTGAAATGCCTATTATTTCCACTTATATCTATGCCATTCCCGTTTCTATTTTAAGTAGTGCCATCATCATCCCTTCGGTTGTTAATCTGAGCGAGCATAAACGAGAATTTTTGATTTATGAAAGTACGTTTTCAGACATTTTGGGAATCATGGTTTTTTACCTGATCATTGAAAATATAGATGTGGTCGGGGTTAGTCGATTGAGTTTTACTATTAGCAGTAACATTATTTTAACCATTGCCATCTCAATTGTATTGTGTTATGCCCTCTTATATGTTATTCAAAATATAAAAGGCGAAGCCAAATTCTTTTTGTTTTTAGCGGTTTTAGTCTTGTTGTATTCGGTAGGCAAACTATTTCATCTATCCTCACTCATCATTATTTTACTCTTTGGTTTATTGTTGAGAAATCACAAGGTCTTGCTTTTCAAAAAGCTTGAAGACTGGCTTTACGACGAGAAGATGGATGAAATTTATGATGGATTCAGACTAATCACCGTAGAGACCTCCTTTTTAGTTCGAACCTTTTTCTTTGTGGTATTTGGCATGACTCTACCACTGGCATCACTGATCAGTTGGGATGTATGGATAATCAGCATTTCGTTTTTAGGCATCGCCTATAGTCTACGGTTTATCCTTTTTTACATCTTCGAACGCAGAGATATTTTCCCTCAGGTATTTATTGCCCCTCGTGGGTTGATTTCGGTTTTATTGTTTTTTGCCATCCCTGAACAGCTCAAACACCAAGGAATTGAAAGTGGGGTATTGTTTGTTGTAATCATTGCCACCAGTATTATCATGGCTATCGCATTAATTACGAACTCAAAAAAGGTTCAACAGTCAGAATAAGAATTTATTTGTACAATCGTTACAAAAATGGGATGACAATAATTTATTTTTTGTCCGTGCCTATAAATAAAAAAGCACGGACGAAACGTCT
>JBFFMB010000215.1:0-4041 GCA_041554455.1 Bacteroidales bacterium | reverse complement strand
CACCAGTTTTCATTGGCATAATGACTCCAAATTGGAAGCATTTTATGGACACTTTGATCGTGATGAGCTAACATCGAATGGATCATGTCATTATTTCGTTGGGGCTGAATGATATTAAATAAAGGATGTAAAGCTCGATAGGTATCCCAAAGCGAAAAGATTGTATAATTTGTAAAGCCATCTGAAGAGTGAATATTTTGATCCAATCCCCTATATAAACCGTCTACATCTTCATATAAAATAGGGCTTAGCATGGTATGATAAAGAGCGGTATAAAATATTTCTTTGGTTTTTTCTGTTTTGCTTTCGACAACTATTTTGGATAATTCCTTATTCCATTTGTCTTGAGCTTGCTGTCTTACTTTTTGGAAATCCCAATGTGGAATCTCGGCTGCCATATTTTTTAAAGCGCCTTCAGTGCTCACCGATGAAAGAGCAAATTTTATTTTAATAGTCTCATCTTTCAGCGTTTCAAAATTAAAATAGGCTCGAATATTTCGTCCAGCCATTTCAGGAAAATTTTCCGTTTCATTAAATTTTCTATAAAACCCATTGTATTTGAGTTTATCCTCTTTAATATGCCCATAGCTTGTAAAGGCTTTCGAGAAGTGCATGGCAAAGTAAACAACTTTATTTCTTGCCCAACCAGTAGTTTGACGGTAACCTGTAATCAATGAATCATTCTCAACGCGAATAAATGTCCATACATTTTTATCATCATAATTGTAGATATTATAGATCAAATCCAATATAATATGAGCATCGGCTGACTCAGGAAAACGATATTGATGAAATCCAACTCGATCACTAGCGGTCAATTCTGCTTCTATCTGATATTTATCTAAAAGAACTTTATAATAGCCTGGCTCTGCAAATTCATTTTCATGAGAAAAATTTGAATGAAATCCTCGCTGATCTTGTACACTGCCTGGTTCTAATTGGAGGTCTCCTGTTGTTGGCATGACCAGAAAATCCCCTAGATCTGAGTGACCTGTACCACTAAAATGTGTGTGTGCAAATCCAAATATGGTAGAATCTTCATACTGATAACCTGAACAATAACGATAGGTTTCTTTATTGTATTCATTATTCTTATGAAGTGGCTGAATATTGGTTTCCGGGCTTAACTGAACCATTCCAAAAGGAGTTGTGGCTCCCGGGAAAGTATGCCCCATATTTTTGGTTCCAACAAATGGATTCACATATTTGATTAGGTTTAAGTCATTTGCCTGATGTAAATTTTTTGTAGTTTTTGGTTCACAAGAAACAAAAGCGATTAACGCAATCAGCAGTAAAAAAAGATAATTTCTCATTTTTGAATTTTAATATTAATGTGCCATTCTACCTACAGACCATTTCGGAGAAGATTTAATTTTCCCAATTTGCTCAAACGTTTGAGCCCCGACAGTTAACTTCACTCTATACTCACCAATAAGGGTATTGTTTTCAAACCAAATGGCTTTATGAAAGCCTTTGCTTTTATCTATTTCGATTTCCTGAACAAAGACATCATTAGCATCATATATCTTTAATGAGGCATCCTCAATAATATCATCCTTAAAGTAATAATATATGAGCATTCCATTATCTTCATTTGGCGTGAAGGCATGTGAATCACCTGAAAATTCGTAATTTCCCCACCATGCTTGCTCAGAATAATTAAACTGAGGCTTTGTTTCAATGCTAAAAAGAATGGCATTTTCAGTCTCTATATCTTTTGTTATTTGCTGAAGAAGGGAAACATCAATAATATAAGCTCCACGACCATAGGTCCCCACGATTAAATCATTTTCACGGGCTTGAATGTTTAGATCTTTCACAGGAACGGTCGGCATATTATTTTTAAAAGCTTGCCAATTTTGACCTCCGTTAAAAGATATAAACACCCCTAAATCATTCCCTAGATAAAGCAGATTGGATCGTTTTGGATCCTCAATAATGACATTTACAGGAGCCAAAGAAATGCCCTCAGTAATTTTTGTCCAAGTTTTGCCAAAATCAGTGGTTTTAAAAACCAAAGGAGTAAAATCATCATTACGAAAGCCTGATTTGCAAATATAAGCCGTAGCTACATCATGTGCTGAAGCCACAACACGACTCACCCAATAGTCGTTATTCCCTCCAACTTGCTGAATTGCATCCGTAATTTCTATCCAAGTTTTTCCATTATCCCTTGTGAGATGAGTTCTACCATCATCCGTTCCAACCCAAATCACACCTGCTTGAATTGCAGATTCGGAAATGGAGGTGATAGTACAATACATCATATGTCCTTTCCCCGCAATTTTAGCAGCATCATTGGTCGTCAGATCCGGGCTTATTTCTTGCCAATTATCCCCCTGATCATCAGAGCGTAATAGCATTTGTCCTCCAGTGTAGATATGCTTTGAATTATGTGGTGAAATCGCCAAGGGAGGTGACCAAGGAAAACGATAAGGAACAGCTTCATTTTTTGATAATGGCTGAATATTCACACGCTCACCATTTAACTGATCAATACGTATATGACCGCCAAATTGAGTGCTTGAGTAGGCCCAACGATTATCATCTGGATCAACTTTAGTATACATTCCATCCCATTTTCCAACAATATTCCAATCTTCAACCCCTATTCGCCCCGACCAAGCATTTGAAGGTGCTTTCCATGCCTCATGATCTTGTAAACCAAGATAGACATTATAGGGCTCCGCATCATCCGTTTCAACCATATATACTTCACCTAAAGGAATATGGTATTTGTGATTCACGGTCTTCCCTCCATCAAAGGTTTCATATAATCCGCCATCGCTACCAAACATCATATGCCTACCATCGGTTGGATTAACCCAGAATGTTCGATAATCGCCAAACATATTTTGAAATAGATCGCCTGTGCCCCATTGACAATTCGGCCAGGTTTTACCAGCATCTTTTGAATAAAGTAAGCCATCGCTACTTACAAATATTTCATCAGGATTATCAGGATTAACCATGATCTTATTAAATGAATAGGCCGCCTTTGAACTAATATTACAACTATCAGCATTCATTTTCCGCCAGTTTGATCCACCATTCTCAGAACGATAGAGTTCGCCTCCTATGAGTTGATCAAAATAGGGATCGCGCATATGATTCATTGCAATATTTTCGTTAAGGATGATTCCAGGTTTTGGATTTAAATTTTCGATAACAGCATACACAATTTCAGCTTGATTATAACAAAGAGCCAAGCCAATTCGTCCAATCGTTCCATCAGGTAAATCCGTATTTAGCTTCTCCCAATGATCTCCCCCATCCGTGCTTTTATAAATGGAGGACTTTTCCCCACCTGCTTCAAAGTGCCAAGGAAAGCGATATTTCTCATAAGATGCAGCATATAATACATCCTCATTTTCAGGATTTATTATCATATCGATGATGCCCGTATTTTCATCAATGTATAATGTTTTCGTCCATGTTTTTCCACCATCCATTGTTTTAAAAACTCCACGTTCCTCATTGGGCGTAAATAGATGCCCCATACAAGCAACCCACACAATATCTGGATTGGTAGGATGAATAATGACGGTAGATATATGATGGGAATCTTTTAACCCCATACTGAACCAAGTTTTTCCAGCATCCAACGATTTAAATACACCATTCCCAGCATGCGAACTACGTGCATTATAGGCTTCGCCAGTTCCTACCCATAGCTGATCGGGATGACTCGAGGAAACCGCAAGAGCTCCGATACTACTCACTCCCACTGAATCAAATACCGGGAAAAAGGTTGTTCCATTATTTATCGTTTTCCAAACACCCCCATAGCGTCCAGCCACATAATAGGTGTACTTATATATAGGATCATTTGTAGATGGCCTGGCTATAGCAGCAATCCAAGCACCCGTACGATGTGGACCCAAATTTCGGTATTCTAGGACACTCAAGTCTGCAGGATTAAAAACTTGTGCATTGGTAATGTTAAATAATATAATAAATACGAGGGTAAATGTAAAGCTTAGTGATTTCATGCTTAAATAGTATCTGATGAATAGGCAAATATAGTGTTTCATTGATTAT
>JBFFMB010000214.1:0-4045 GCA_041554455.1 Bacteroidales bacterium | reverse complement strand
AGCAATATATTTGAGCATCACCGATTCATGCTTTGAAGTCTTCATCAATTTATTTATCCCATAAAATAATCCTAGTAATCCTGCTATAAATAGGATTGGAGGTAAAAGGGGGTCAATCAACATTTCAAACATTTTTTCTTTCGAAAGTTCTGCCATTTGGGGTTTACGGATACCTCCTGAGAAAAGAGTCAATAGCGCTCCACCCTTGGGTGCGCGATTTTCAAATAAGGTAGACAGAAACAATACACCCAAAACATCTCTGTCCTCTTTGAAAGGAACCAAACCGCCGAATGCATTCAACGGTATACCACCCCATTGTTTAAATCCGAGGGTGATCTCAGCGACCTTAGCATAAGTCAATGTATCAATGGGTAATAGATCGTTTTTATCCAAAAAGGCATAGGTGTCTTGAAGATTGCCAGCATTGATGGTGCTTAGTAAATGTGTAAATTCTGATTTGCCTTCTTTCAGTATATATTTATCACTCTTTATATCAAATTGGATGTTTGCATTGAGTTGAATATTTTCTAGTCCAATTTCATCCCTTAAAGCATTGACCAAATTAATTAAGCCTCCTTTTACAGAAAATATTTCACGAGTTACCTTTTTATCATCGGCTGTTTTTGGGATTTTTCTTTTTTTGATCGCCCCACCAATAAAACTACCAAAATCTTGTTCAAGATTATAGAGTTTTGGTAAAGCGTATTTTGGCACGATATAATTAGGATCGCCTGCATAAATTCCTAAAATAAAAGGATCGATGGCGTAATCCAAAAAGCTTTGTCCCATTCGGCGTTTAACCATGTCTGCCAATGTTTCGTTGGGATTTGTTCCTTTCTTGCGCCAAGGTTCTCCTAAAATCCCCAATTTATCTTTGAGAGTGAAAAGAGGGGTAAAGACTGCCGATAATAATCCTGAAGGCAAGGCTTTCCATTTTCCTTTTCGCCAGATTAGTCTTCGTGCTGATGAGTGATCCGCTTTCTCTAATTCACACTTATTTTTTAATTCTTCAAACAAATCAGCCATTTCGGCTGTGGCAACCACACCACTATTGGGTCCTGTTTCGTAGGTAAAGCCATCTTTTTGCTGGGTGTTGATAACACCGCCAATATGATTTGAACTTTCGAAAATAGTAAATTTAATGCCCGCTTTTTTCAGATAATAAGCCGTTGTAAGCCCGGTGATTCCAGCTCCAATAATCGCAACTCTTTTTTCTGTATCTTTCATTCTATAAGGCTTTCGAAAAATTTCTAGTCGTGTTTTTCATTTTTGGATCAAAGGCAGCAGCGATGTTTCTGATAAAGAATTTCCCATTATCAGTGATTTGTATGTTTTCTTCATTCATTTCTACCAAACCTTCAATAATGAATGTTTTTAAAGATTCAAATGAAAAATTCAAAGTGTCTTGAACTTCTTTCGATGTCATCCCATATTGTTTTCCCAATTGTTCCCAATCTAGATACAAATTACACATGAGCTCGTTGATCACATCGCGCGTTATTTTTTCCTCAGTACTCAAGAAGTAAACCTTCTCGATAGGGATTCTTCCTTGATCAATTTCTTGTTTATATATTTTTAAGTCTTTGGTGCTTTGCAGATAAGCATTTTCCAACTGACTGATTCCACTTATACCAACAGCATAGACCTGACCAGTTGTTTCGCGTGTGCAATAACCTTGAAAGTTACGATGCAAGCTACGATTGCTTATTGCCAAACTAAGTTCATCATCTGCTTTAGCAAAATGGTCTAAACCAATATCGCCATAGCCATTCTTAGTCAAAATTTCGTAGGCAATTTCAAATAAATGAACTTTTTCCTGTGCATCTGGTAAACCGTATTTCTCCAATTTTGTTTGTGCTTTTTTAAACCATGGAACATGCGCATAGGAGAAAGTCACCAATCTATCTGGAGAAATTGCAGCAGCCTCTTCTATCGTTTTTCTAAATGATTCAGGCGTTTGTAAAGGCAATCCATAAATAAAGTCAAGATTTACGGATACTTTTTTCTCAAATTTTAAATAATCATGAATTTCTTTAATAGGAATTAAGGATGGGTCTCGGTTTATGGCTTTCAAAACCTTAGTGTTAAAATCTTGTACCCCTAAACTCAATCGATTAAAACCGATATTCACCAATTCATCGGCATACTCATAAGTTAAATGCCCAGGATGACATTCGATGGCTATTTCAGCATTCTCTGTAAAACTAAAGCCCGATTGAAAAGTTTCCATAATTTCTCGAACATAGTCAATAGGTAAGTAATTGGGTGTTCCACCTCCCCAATGAATTTGAGAAACTTTCCGATTGGTATCAATCGTTGATTTTAAAATTTGTATTTCTTTTTTCAGCGTATCAATATAATCTCTGATTTTTAGTTGGTCCTTACTGATGTGGGTGTTACATCCACAGTAAAAACATAATTTTGAGCAAAAAGGAATGTGTATATAGAATGAGATATTCGTGGGTTCGTGATTGTTTGAATCAATCAAAGCTTGTTTACAATCTGCATACTTAAATCCATCCAAAAAATAATTGGCAGGCGGATAACTTGTATAACGAGGGGTTGGTACGTTGTATTTATCGAGTAAATTTTTTTTAATCTTCATTGTTAAGCTTTTTTAGTTCTCAGATTGATTGATCTCTTTATAAAGGTAAGGGATAGATGCTAAAACAATAATCCCAACAACAAACTCTATTCTAAACAAACCTTTATAACCAATAAGGTCTGCTATTTTTCCGCTGGAAACGGCTATAATTAAACTGCTTAAATGAGTGATCACGATTTGAATCGTAAAATCAGTGCCCTCACGTCCGGGTCGAACATTATCCATAGAAATAGTATAAATGATTACAGTAGACATCCCATAAGCACCCCAAATCATTGCTATCCCTATAATTATGTGATAATATTCTAAGGTATTCAAATAAGTAAGATAGGTGAAATAAGTTGATGCCAATAGGGCCAAGGACGCAAACAAAAGGATGCTTTTACGTTTCCCACCCTTCTTAACAATAACCCCTGCAAACAACGCAGAAACGGCTCCGAATGCAGCTCCAAAAATCCCGGATAAAACTCCAATCTCTTTAACATTAAATCCCATATCAACTAGCCAGGGTTTCAGCATGGTCAAAATACCAATGATGCCCGAATAAAAAATAGCCAACAAAGCTATTCTTCTGGGATTTCCTTTCTTGGTGAAAAAAGTAAAAATATCAAAAAAGGTGATTTTGGGTGCAGTTTCACGTTTAGGGATTCCATTACGACCTTTGTATAAAATAACAGGAATCAACGCCAATAATACAAATCCAGCTAAAGCTGCTAATAAATAGCTCCATCCCCAATAATGATAGATGATCAGAAGAATTCCGCTCCCAGTTAGGGTTCCTAAGAAACTACCTGCAGATTGCATGCTATTACCAATGCTTCGTTCATCCTTTTTTAGAATGAGTATGGCAAAAGCATCTGTTGCGATATCTTGCGTAGCAGATGCCGTAAAGGCTATCAACATTAATATGACAATAAGCGTGAAATCAATTTGTAAACTCAAAAAACTAATGCTAAGAATAACAATTGCATAAAATATTTCTGAGACTATGATCCATTTTTTATATCCCCCAATAGAGGCTCCGGTTCTATCTACAACCGGAGCCCAGAGGAATTTAGCGATCCAAGGTAATTTAATTAATTGTATTAGACCGATGTCGGTCAAAGAATAAGCCTCCAAGCGCATAATCACTGGCATTACAGTTGAGAAAAAACTCATCGGGATGGATTGTGCTAAATAAAGGCTGAGAAGCGTGCCGTACTTTATGGCAGGAGTCTTATTCATTTTATATTCGTCTATTAAAATTTAATTTTAGCAAACACTCCAAATTGAGCAGGCTTGCCTAATTGTACAAAGGATTTTCCAGAAGCTGTGAAGTAGAAAGAATTATAGTCTACATCAAAAATGTTTTTAGCCCAGAATCCAAAATCAAAAGTCTTGTTTTCAAAGGTGATTTTAGCATTGGCTGTTCCATAGCTTTTTTGGAATGCTTCATTTTCT
>JBFFMB010000213.1:0-4051 GCA_041554455.1 Bacteroidales bacterium | reverse complement strand
TTGGTCATTCTGGGTATCTGCGTAGCGATAACCAAACTCATGTTTAAACCCAAACACATTTGTTGCTGAAAAATAAAAGATGACATTGCTTCTATAAAGGAGCGTCCAATTTAAATCGATGGAATGATAAGCCTTGGTTTTGGCACTGAAAAATTGAGTGCTATTTGGATCATTATAATTCCGTGGCGAACCATAACGATAACTAAATCCAACCAAAGAACGGATACTATGAACAAAATATTTACCAACGATTGAAAGATTATGTTTGCTCGCATAAGATGGACTAACTTCTGTAGGAAAATCTCTGTACAATCTTTTGGTATCCAGATAAGAATACGAAATCCAATATTCCAGATTTGTAATGCTTTTTTTGTCGCGCCAGAAAAAATCAAGCCCGCGTGCATGTCCTTCCCCTTGGTTGTTATATGCATCCGACATAAAAAAATTATCACTTTCATAGCGGACCAAATTTTTATAATCTTTATAATATAAATCTAGTTTTAAGACACGATTATTTTTACTATGCTGAAAACTAAAGGTGTAATGATCGGAACGTTCCGGTTCCAAGTGATTAGTATAAATCAAATAATCATCATAGGGATTTTGATAAAACCAACCCCACGAAAACGATAAAACATCTTCTTTGCTCAATTTGTACGCTGTTGAAAACCTTGGAGAGAAGTTAAATGATTTCAAATAATCAGAATACTCAACCCTCGCTCCTATGCGACTGACGAATTTATTGGATGTATATAATTCCGTTTCAGCAAAGGCGGAGAACTGATTGTTTTTATAAGACGAAAGAAAATCTGTATCGGTAGATTTATAGCCAAATTCATAGTTTTGATAATTGTAATCAACACCCGTTTTTACTAAAACCTTAGGACTCAATTCATATAATAAGACACTTTTTAAATGAACCCCATTCAACTTTTTATTTATCGTTTCTGAATTAATGTTTATATCGTTTGCATTATTGGTAAAGCTCATCCCTGATTTTATATGCAATTTCTTACTAACTCCTTCCCTCCAATAAGCATTCACAAATACGTTTTTATCATTCAAATCATAATTGATAGGTTGATCAAAATCGTCTGGATTTTCTTGATCTACGGATAGCTTTGAGCTACTATAGGCCGCATAAACTTTAACTTGACCGTTGTTAGTATTCTGCTGAAAACTTAATTCACTGCTATAGGTTTCCGGAAAATGATGCCACGTATAATTTTGAGGAACAATACTCATATAAGGTTTAAGGTTATTGTATTTTGCAGTAGCAGTGATTCCTCCCCCTTTCCAAACTTTAGTTGCGGCCATATCTCCACCAACGCTCATAATAGACATATCCCACTGATCTCGAACAGGAAGGTCTTTTGTTTCGAGTAGTAAAACCGACGACAAGGCTTGACCATATTCAGCCGAATACCCCCCTGTACTAAATACCGTTCCTCCAAAAATAAAAGGATTGAATCGTCCCCGAGCACCCATATTTGGCACACTAGAAGTGTATGGAACTTGCACTAATGAACCATTGATATAGGTTTTAGATTCCTCGCTACTACCGCCCTTTACAAAGAGTTTGCCCGATTCAGGATTGGCCGTTACACCAGGTAGCATTTTCAAGGCACCATAAACATCCCCTAAAGCGCCGGCCGTAGTCAGCATATCAACGGAGCTAAGCACAACCGATTTTTTTTTATCTCCAGCCTCAAAAGTTCCTGCAGTTATGGTAACTGCTTTGAGCTTATTAAAAGCTTCCTTCAATAAAAAGTTAAGATAAATGGGTTTATTTGCAAGTTCCAATTCTTCTGAAACAGTTTCAAAACCGAGATATTCGACTACTAAAATGTATTTGCCGCTTAGCTTGGTACTGATTTTAAATTCGCCATTTACATCAGATGAAGTCCCCTCATAGGTTCCCTGAAAATAAATATTGGCACCAGGAAGGGCTTCCCCCTTCTCATCTTTAACAGTTCCACTAATGACGGTTTGACTATATATACTGAATGAAAAAAGGAGAATAACGAAAGTGAATATAGTTTTAAGCATTATTTTTATTTTGAGCAAAAATGATGATGGATCCACCATTTCACAAATAATACTTACCGAATTGTCGGATAATATGGATGGACTGTATCAGATAGTAAACACAGAATAGCTTGTACAATGAAATAGAATTATTCTACACATTTACTATCTTTGTTTATAGTGAATTTGGATCACACATCTTTCTAAATAATTTTCCATTTATAAAACACAAAGGCAATCAATGAGCCCTGTTTCAAAAACATATTATGATTCTCCTATAGGGATTTTAGAATTAGTGGCAACAGACAATGGCCTAACGGGACTTTATTTTGCAGAAGAGAATAAGGATGATGAAAGACTAAATGCAATACTTGAAAATACCATTCAACAATTGGATGAATATTTTAATGAAGGCAGAAAAGAATTTGATTTACCTCTTGATATCCAAGGCACTGATTTCCAGAAAAACGTTTGGGAGCAATTGTTGACAATTCCATTTGGAATGACAAAAACCTATTTAGATATTGCTAAAAACTTAGGTGATCGAAACTCGCTTCGAGCCGTTGGTTTAGCCAATGGAAAAAATAAAATTGCGATCATTATTCCGTGTCATAGAGTGATTGGAGCTAAAGGAGATTTGACTGGTTTTGCGGGTGGAATTTGGCGAAAAAAATGGCTACTTGATCACGAATCAAAATACGTTCAAGGAACATTATTTTAAAATCAAATATATTATTACAGAATACAATGGATAGCTTAGAATTAAAAAAAGTCTTAATCGAAGAATTAGGAACGCTGCCTTTTGCAGACAAAAAGAAAATTAATGAAGCTGGTACAATACCTGAGGATGTTTTCGAAAGAATCTTGAAAAAGACCGAAAAACGAAAAAAACTCAGTATGATCATGACGATCATCATCACTTTATTAATTTTCACATCTTTATTCTTTAGTTATTGGTTTAAAGAGGGAAATATATCTTTTATCTTATTTGGAGCAGCTTTAGTCTTTCAAATTCTTCAACTACATAACCATCCAGATTTTAAAGACTACTCTAAGAAACAATTAATCTTCAGACTTTTTAAAATTGTTCAATCAAGCGAAAACAATTCAAAAGCAGCATAATAAAACATCATCACCATGATTCGAATAGACCGTAATCTGATTAATCCTCTAAAAGAGGATGCGAAAGAATCTCCTCGCAAAAGGATAAATTTTAATTTCCATCCTGAGCCTAGCGACCCCATGCATCGCATGCTTCATGCATCCAACAAAGGCACTTATGTACAACCCCATAAACATGAGAGCCCTGATAAAACAGAAGCATTTATTATTTTAACAGGAAGGGTTTTAGTTATTGAATTTAATGATGAGGGCGAAATTGTGGATCATATACTTATGGATGCAAGCAAGGGAAATTATGGAGTTGAAATTCCGCCTAAGATTTGGCATTCATTAATTACCTTAGAAGATGACAGTGTTTTTTATGAAGTAAAAAATGGCCCTTGGGATCCATCGAATGATAAATTTTTTGCTTCCTGGGCTCCCAAAGAAGGGGATGCTAATGCCGAAAATTACATAAATAGCATTTTACAAAAACTACACCTTTTGTAAACGAAGAATTGTTCCTACTTTTGTAATAAATATTTAAACTTAAACCATGGCTCAAAAACCTTCCATTCCTAAAGGAACCCGCGATTTTTCACCCGAGGAAATGATTCGTAGAAATTATATTTTCGATACCATCAAAACTGTTTTTCGCTTATACGGGTATCAACCCATCGAAACTCCAGCCATGGAAAATCTTTCAACTTTGTTGGGAAAATATGGAGAAGAAGGCGATAAATTATTGTTTAAGATTGTAAACTCCGGTGACTTTTTGAGTAAGGTTTCACGGGATAAAATGGTCGATATTGAATCCTTGCCATTTTCAACGATGATTTCAGATAAAGGATTAAAATATGATTTAACCGTTCCATTTGCGCGCTATGTTGTTCAGCATCGTAACGATATAAACTTCCCTTTT
>JBFFMB010000212.1:0-4052 GCA_041554455.1 Bacteroidales bacterium | reverse complement strand
TCACTTCACAACTATATGCACAAGAGAGTGAAATAAGTGCTATTAATAAAACTTTTGAAAAAAGTGAATGGTCTAAACTGTCAAATTATTGTCAAGAAACAATTTCGTTATCTGTTCAGCATTCGCAAGGAAACTATAGCAAGATGCAAGCTCGATATATTCTCGCTGATTTTTTCAAGAAACATCAGGCTATTAAAATCACAGTAATAAATAGCGATAAAATATCTGAAGGATTCTTTTTCAGTATAATGAAATGCGAAACTGCAGATAAAACTTTTCATATTTATTATACGATACAAAAAAAAGAAGATTCATATTTGATAAATGAAATTCAAATTAAAGAAAAAACTAAATGACGATTGACCAGATTATAACCCAAGCTCTCCAAGAGGATGTTCAGGATGGCGATCATACTTCATTGGCAACTATTCCAGCTGATGCGAAAGGGAAAGCCCGATTATTCGTAAAAGAAGAGGGGATTATAGCTGGAATAAGGATTGCAGAAAAAGTGTTCAAGCAAGTTGATCCAGAAACGGAATTCATCCAATTCATTAAAGACGGGGCTGAAATTAAGGTTGGCGATATCGCTTTTGAAGTTAGAGGCAAATCTATTTCAATTCTCACTGCTGAACGACTAGCCTTAAATTTCATGCAAAGAATGAGTGGAATTGCTACGACTACGAATGTTTATGTTAAGCGTTTAAAAGGAACCAAAACCATCGTTTTAGACACCCGCAAAACAACCCCTAATCTACGTTTACTCGAAAAAGAAGCGGTTGTACTTGGTGGCGGAGAAAATCATCGGATGGGATTATACGATATGATTATGATTAAAGATAATCATGTAGATTTTGCTGGAGGAATAAAACAAGCTATTCAAGCCACTCAAAACTATCTTCAATCAAAATCAAAAAACTTAAACATCGAATTGGAAGTTAGAAATTTTCAGGAACTCGAAGAAGCTATAAATGTTGGCGGCATTAATAGGATTATGCTTGATAATTTCACCCCTAACAATCTAAAAAAAGCGATTGAAATGATTGATGGGCGTTTTGAAACTGAAGCCTCTGGAGGCATAACCCTAGACAGCATACGGAGCTATGCGGATACAGGTGTTGATTATATTTCGGTTGGCGCACTGACACATCATATAAAAAGTCTTGATTTAAGTTTGAAAGCCATCTCATAAGCCAACTATGAAAACACCACATTTTATATTAAAAATTATTCATTTACTAAAACGAATTGTATTGCCAGGATTTGATGGTGTTTCTATGTATGAAATTCTCTCATTCTTTTTTAAAGGCATATACGAAGGATCATTAAACATGAGGGCTTCGGCAGTGGCTTTTAATTTTTTTTTAGCTTTGTTCCCATCCATCATATTTCTATTTACGATCATCCCTTACATCCCTATTGATGGATTTCAACAAATGTTATTCGCAACTTTACAAGACATTCTTCCTGTATCAACATTTGAAGCCGTAAAAACAACGGCCGAAGATATTATTTTACAACCTAGAGGAGGACTATTGTCTCTTGGTTTTGTATTAGCCTTATTTTTCTCTACTTCAGGAATAAACAGTTTGATTGAAGCATTTAACCAAACCTATCATGAAATAGAGGTTCGTTCCTATTTCAAACAGCAATTGATTTCTCTGATTTTAGTACTCATCTTATCAAGCATGGTTATTTTTGGAATTGGTTTATTAATTTCAGGAGATGCTTTAATCCGTTATCTCATCGAGTTAGGCTCATTCACAAGTGGGGCCGAAGTATTAGCTCTTCAAGCAAGTAAATTCCTGATTGTGATTATATTATTCTTCTTTACCATCTCGTTTCTCTATTATATGGGTCCTTCGCGTAAGCAGCATTTCCGTTTCATATCAGCAGGAGCAACACTTTCAACTTTACTCATTATTTTGCTTTCTTTAGCTTTTAACTACTATATCAGCAACTTCTCCAGATATAATACTTTATATGGTTCTATTGGGACACTCATCATTGTAATGCTTTGGATTTATTTTATCGCATTTGTCATAATAATTGGATTTGAATTGAACGCAAGTATTTCGGTATTGAAACATAACACAGCGCTTGAAAAAATATCCGATAAGCAAATGTCTGAATAAGAAGCACGATAATTCAATCAAATAATCATAAAAGATTTTTACTTTAGTACTCAAATCAGTTGAATGAAGATTAACTTAAAAGAATATTTCAAGCTAACTTTTATATACACCTTATTGGCAGCTTTCCCGCCAATAATCCAAGTATTCATTCGACCCATTATCGAAGGTGGTGATCGCTTGACAGCTGAGGAATTCTCTAGATTATCCATCACTGAACTAATCATTACTTTGGCCTTTACATTGGTTATGTTCTCCATGAACAATGCTATTGCCAGATTTCATTTTGATCATTTAAAAGATGAGACCAAGAGACGAAGGATGATCTCAAGCATTTTCAATTCAATTTTATTAAGAGGAATTATTTTGCTTGGTATAACGTTTGTGATTTCTCCTTTTATCGGAAATTTCTTCTCTCAGGTTGAACTTCAAGATTTCAAATCCTACGGCTTTGTTGCCGTATTGACGGGGATAAATAGAGCCATTGTTTTAACAGCAGCTTCCCTCTATCGAAATGAAAAAAGAGTCTCCCTTTTTGTAATCTGCATGCTTGCATGGGGTTTGGTTCGAACTGCATTCCAATTGGTTTACCTCTTTAAATTCGACATGAGTTTCATTGGATATGTAAACGGGAACTTGATTGGGAGTATCATTGTTGCAGCTGCGGTTTTGTTTTATGTATACAAAACAGCTGGTTTTGCATACGATCGGGAGATACTCAAACCCATCATCCGATTTGCCTCTCCTTTATTTCAATACAGTATTATTTATTGGGCGATCACATTTATAGATCGGCTTTTTCTTGAAAGCACCCCCATTGAATTGGGGATTTACGATACAGCGGTGAGTTTTGCCTTTGGTGTCCAGATGATTTTGCAAGGGATACAAGGAGCTGCTCAGCCAGAAATTTATCGATTGATGAGTGATGGGATCAAAAAAAACATGGAAGGAATTAAGCAATTATCAAATATTATGATTGCTCAATCAGAACTAATTATCGCCATCCTCATTATCCCAACAATGATTTACTTAAGCCTATTTTTTGAAACTGAGTTGGCTTTTGCATCCCAATTAATTGGAATCTTATTTATCAAATTTATATTGAGAGCGCAATTCTTAGCGTTCTCTTACCCCATTTTTTATTTAAAGAAAACAAAAGCATTTCTTTACATCAATCTGATTGTACTTGCAGCTAGTTTAGCAGCCAATTATTTTTTAGTCCCAATATTTAGGGCATACGGAGCGATTATTGCCGGTTATATAGCTTTCTTTTTACAAGCAATTTTGACTTATTATTATCAAAAACAGATTATCAATATCAAATGGAATTTGCGAAAAGTATTGTATTATCCATTGGTTATCGTTGGAATAACTATCGTTCTGGAATTTTTAAAAGTGCAATTCGAAATCAATCAATATCTTATTTCCTCTATAGTTGTAGCCTCAATATTTATTGCCATTTTATTTTTGTACAAACAAGAAGTAAAAAAATACTTGCCATTTAAAAATTAAATTTTCGAATAAAGACCTGATAGCCTTCATCTTCGAAATTTGAATTATTTGAACATACAATCATATAGCGTTTCCGACCGCCCCATAAACGTGTTTTTCCAACTAATTTAAAATTGGTATACGAAGTGGATTTTTTTAAGAAACGAATCATGGCAGCATAATGCGCCCACTTTTTTGTTTTCAAGCATGACTTCCCACTATTAAAATTCAATTCAAAAAAAAGATAATCTGAACGATCAGAAATCAGCTTCAAACTATCTAGGGCTTCCTTATCTTCAATATCGCCACCTGCCATCCACTGAAAAACACTTAACAGTAGAGCTACGTCAAAATGCTCATTTTCACTTAAGGATTTACTGTGAAAAGCTTCGGGAATCCATTCAACCGGTATTTTCTTCGCTTCAGCAATAT
>JBFFMB010000211.1:0-4057 GCA_041554455.1 Bacteroidales bacterium | reverse complement strand
TAGTCTTGCTCCATGTGAAGAGAGCTTTAAAATAGCCGGACCACTCATTCCCCAATGAGTAATTAATAAAGGTCCATCTGATTTTAGTTTTGTTCCTTGAATATTTACTGCCGTTTTTTCTACAACAATGCCCATGAGTTTGCAGATAGGCGCTTTTGGCATATTAAAAGTGAATAGGGAAGGGACTGGCTCTTCAATTTTATGACCAAGTGCTTCCAGCCAGTTCAATCCTTGTCGTTGGGGCGAACCTCCTGTAGTTACAATTACTTTATCAAAAAGCTGTGGATTTGAACCAGCTTTTGAGAAAAATAATTCTAATTGCTCGCCTTTGGGTTTAATGGTTTCGATGCCCATTGATGTTTCTATCTCTACTCCTAAGTTTTTAGTTTCGTTTAAAAAACAATCAATTATACTTTGCGAATCTTGTGATTGAGGAAAGACACATTGATCCTCTTGGATTACTAAAGGGACACCTCTGGATTCGAACCAATCGTAGGCGTGTTTGGTGTTAAATTCGTTGAATGCTTTTTTTAATTGTTTTCCACCACGTGGATAAGCTTTGCATAATTCACTGATTGACCGTTCAGCATTCGTGAGATTGCATCTGCCTCCACCCGAAATTTTTACTTTTGCTAAAACAGTGGGTGCTTTTTCGAAAATAGTCACCTTCGAATTATGGTGATTTTCTTTTACAGCAATAGCTGAAAAAAAACCTGCTGCTCCACCCCCTATAATTGCAATCTTCATTTTATGTATCAATTACTTATAATATGTAAAATTATGGGATTTCAATTCCTATGCCAATGGCGAATAGCTATTTTTATTAACAAAGCTATCGGGAGTTCAATACTGTCTATGCTTGATTAAAGTTTTTTACTTCTACAACTAATTTTCCTTTTTCGCGAAGTCTATTAATGATTAAGTGTGTAATTTTTTCTCTGGAAAGAATATGTTGTTGTTTAAAAGCGATGTTCCCAATCCCTTCATTGGTTGAATCTCCAATCCAAAAATTAATTTTATCAGCGATATTCAAAAAATCAACCAAGGCAAATACACCCGATTTTGCGTTATAGTTTGAGATGTCTTCATCCAAAATATTATAGGCTTGATTTAAGGTGACAGCTCCTTCTGTTACAAAGTTGATTCCTTCAATGATATATTCTGGGGGGCTTATAAGGTTTCCTGTATTTTCTTTAATTCCCAATGGCTTGTGCATTGTTCGAGCAACTAGTTTGGCGGTTGTCCCCCCACAAACTATTTTTATCCCCTCAGTTTTTAAAAAACTTTGAATAAATTCTTCATCTTGATCTTTATTTGCCGGTGGACCTGTGATGAGGTTAACAGTAATTCCATTTCGGCATAAGGCAAGAGCAATACTACAATCATCGCCCTTTGCTTTTTGCCATAGTTTGCGAGCATAATTATGCACAAGTTCAGGGATTTCTTTGATGGCAGCTTTTTGATTTAATAAATGATCGGTGATAAAGCTTGAAACGCCTTCTATCTCCCAGCCGTTTCTTAATCCACATCCAAGTCCAGCTTGCGTAATTCCATCACTAACAAGCATGATCCCTTCACCCGTATTCAAGTAGCAATGACTTTCATAAGTGATGGCTTTTTCAATGGTTTTGGTCTTGCTTTTTAGAATGTTTCCTGAAAATGAATTCACAATTAAAGGCGGAGGCATTTCGTAAGAAAAAATGGTAGCATCACCATTTCTTAGTATTCGAGCAATCGAAAATACAGCAAAGGGATAATCAGTTCCCCACGCATTATTCATGGTGCTCACCAATATTGAAAATGTTTCTTTTAAACTTGTTCCACAACGCAATAATTCAAGTGCACGAGCTACACACATATTAGCAGCTATATTGGCTTTTATGCCAGAGCCTAAGCCATCGCTTAAAACGAGTGTGGTTGAAATGTCATCACGATCGTAGCCAATAACATCTCCACAGGGCTCACCCATAATTTTGGATGATTGTTTTTGGATTATATCTACGTGTATATAGCTCATGTTTAGTATTGAAACAATATTGATCAAATTAGTTTGTTAAATTACAAATAGCAATATCCAAATTTCAAATAAATCTCAAAATTCAATACCCAAAAAATTAGATTTTGGTTTGTGATTTCGAATTTTGTATTTGAGTGTTATTCGTTTCTTGTTATTTGATCTTTGTTTTTTTCTTTTATTTATCGTCTATGACTTTGATTAAATTGCGCATCAAAGCCTCACCTTTAGCAGTATTTTTTCCTAAAAATTGGGCCATTTGTTGTGCCATTTCAATTTGATGGTCCATCAGTTCCTGAGCTTGAATAATAGTTTCAGCTTTTAAGTTTGTTAATTTAGTTTCGTTTTGTTGCAGATTTGTAATATCTACAAAAATACCAATATAATGATTCTCATCTGGGATGGCATAATGAATTTGGTTGCAAACTAAATTATAACTAAAATATCGGATTATTTTTTTGATGACTTGATCTGGATTAGCAATGAGTTTTTCAAAAGGATCCTGATCAATCATATAAGATATTGGTTTCCCTATGATGGCGTCCGTGCACGAAAACATTTTTTTGAATGAAGGATTAATACTTAAAATGTTAAGCTTGTCGTCTAGAACGACAATCCCATTGGGAGCTTTTTCTATAATTGTATTGCTTTTTTGTTCAGCTGCCCTTCTCATAAAAGGAATGCACATTTCATATTCTGCGATACCTTGTAAAACTGCAATGGCTTTTTCTCTGCAATTATTATAGCCACAAGCTCCGCAATTTAATTGATTTTCAGGATTAGATTTTCCGGTTTTCTCAAAAACAGCATTGATTTCATCATCAGAAAACGAATGTTTGATTTCGGGAGAATTGAATTTGAAATTTGTTTGAGTGTTTATATTTTCATTGGCAACTTCGCTTATCGTTTGATTTGATGAATAATTTAAAACTTTTTGTCGACTTTGAAAACGATTAGAATTTTGCGAAATAGCTGGCCCATTGATACAACCTGATTTACACCAAAGACCTTCAATGCTTATTGTTTCATTCGACTTCTGAAGATTATCTAATGCGTCTTTTATTTCATCGCTACCACTAATAGCAATACTATTGTTTGAAAATAAATTAGTGTCAATTCCTGCTGTTTTGAGTAGTCCGCCTTCAAGCGGGAATAGCCTAGATTCTCCTGCTGGGGTGTCATCAAAACTGCTTTCTTCGCATGCTGAGAGATTAATTTTGCTAGTTTTAAATAGTTCGTTGAGTTCTTCGAAAGTCAAAACAGCATCGATATAGCCTTTAAATTCAGGTCGGGATGCTTCCATTTTTTTTGCAATACAAGGTCCTACAAAAACAATTTTGCAGTTGCTTCCTAGTTTTTGTTTTATGATTTTAGCATGAGCAATCATAGGAGAAATTACAGGACTAATTGATCCTGTTGCATTTGGCACATATTTCTCAATGTAATTCACAACAGCTGGACATGCTGAACATATATGATTTAATTTTGGATAGTTGTTTATATGTTCGGCTGTTTTTATAGCCGAATAGTAAGCACCTACTGCTGTTTCAGCGATGTAGGTGAATCCTAGTTTTCGCAAAGCAGAAGGAAAACATCTTTGTTGCCATTCCTCATAAATCGATACAAATGAAGGGGCTACTGAAATAGCAATGTTTGTATTTGTCTTTAAAAGTTCATTGACGTGTTCAATATCGCTACGATATTGTTTAGCCCCTTGAGGGCATTCGTTTATACATTTGCCACAAGCGATACATTTTTCAGCAATGACATTGGCTTGCCCATTCGTCATCTTAATGGCATTCACCGGACAAATTCTAACACAACGATAACAATCACGGCATTTAGCGGGATTTGTGTAAACGACTTGTATGGTGTTTTTTGTTTTATTCATAAAAACATGATTTAAATTAGTATGAATGGGCTGAGAGAAACTGAGATGGATTCAGTCTTTTCTCAAGCCCATTCAATGGAACATTATGAGAACTACTTCTATTCCATACTCACTAATTTTAGATTTAATTGTTTGTTAAGTACTTCAATCAC
>JBFFMB010000210.1:0-4058 GCA_041554455.1 Bacteroidales bacterium | reverse complement strand
GCCAGAGCCTCCATATGCTGTTGACTTGGTGTCGAATAAAAAAAAATCACAGATTGGAGTGTAGGGATTTACATCTTCAAAATCAAAATTTTCATCGACGCCAAAAGCTTTAATAATTTTGACTCCAAAGTCCTTTAATTGTTTGCAAAAATTCGGGCTTTCTGACCCGTGCAATTGAACCGTTTCTATATTAAAATCTATGCAGATTTGTTTAATTGGTTTTAAATCTTCATCTACAAAGACACCCACTTTTTTTAGATTTACGTCTAGACTGCTAAGCTGAATTAGGCTTAATTCATTGGCTGCATATCTTGGTGATTTCTTATAGAAAATGAATCCCAGATAGTTTGGTTTTAGACTAGCTATTGCTTGAATATTTTTTTCATATTTCAAACCGCACACTTTTACTTGCATGATTCAGCCTCCCTTTTTTTTAGTGATTTAATGAAGCTTGCGCATTTTAAATGGGGGTTGGCCGATTGCATAAAATACTCGCCCATTAAAAAACCTTGGTACCCATATTCTTTTAATTGGGTGATATTATGAGGGTCGTTAATTCCACTCTCACTCACTTTTATAAAGTCAGCGGGAATAATCTTAGCTAAATTTATGGATGTTTGTATACTCACCCTAAAATCGTTCAGATTACGATTATTGACCCCAACTAGCTTAATGAATTCGTTTGGATATGTTAAGGCCTCTTCTTTGGAATGAACTTCCAAAAGAACCTCCAATCCCAATGAAACAGCAAATGAAGCGAGTTGATTTGTCTGTTGAAGTGTTAACACAGAAGCAATCAGCAAAATGGCATCAGCTCCTATACTTTTTGCCTCAATGATTTGGTATTCATCAAATATAAAATCTTTACGAAGAATGGGACAGTAATTGTATTTTCGAGCTGTACTTAAATATTCAGAGGAGCCTCCGAAGAAATATTCATCGGTTAAAATAGAGAGGGCAGAAGCTCCGGCTTGCATATAGCCAATACTGATTTTTTCTATATCAACATATTCGTTGATCATCCCTTTGCTTGGCGATTTTCGTTTGATCTCAGCAATAATTCCCGACTTATCTTCTCTCATAAGGTAATTGGATAAGGCGATTGTTGGCGTTTGGAAATAAATGCTTTTCTCCAATCTTTTAATTGGAAAAAGTTCTTTCTTTTCTGCCAGTTCTGTTTGTTTGTATTTTATAATTTTAGTGAGAATATTCATGATTGGATTAATTGTTTAAAACGATGAAGGGCGCTGCCCGATTCAATGGATTGAATGGCTAATTGAAAACTGTCGTTGTAAGAAAGCGATGGTTTACAACATTGAATAGCAAAAGCGGCATTGGCTGCCACTACATTTTTGTGAGCCTCGGTTGAGGTGTTTTTCAATACACCTTCAAACAGTTGTGCCGTCTCAGCAATTGTATTCCCCCCATAAATTTCGTATGCTTGAATTGTATTCAGCCCAATATTTTCAGGACTTAAAATCTGCTCCTTTTCAGAAGATATTAGTTTAAAATCAGCTGTTAATGAAACTTCATCATAGCCATCCAACGAATGAATAATGAAATAGGAGCGTTTGCTCTGCTGATATAAATAATTGTATAATCGGGCTAGTTCAAGGGAGTAAACCCCAACAATTTGTTTTTGTGGTCGGGATGGATTAACCATTGGACCCAACATATTGAAAAAGGTTTTAATACCTAGCTCCCTACGAATTGGAGCAACAAATTTCATGGCTGGATGAAACAGTGGAGCATGCAGAAAGCAGATGCCACACTTGTCAATTTGTTTTTTTAAATGGCTCTCATTATTGCTAAAAGTATAACCATAATACTCCATTAAGTTTGAAGATCCACAGTTTGAGCTTACTCCATAATTCCCATGTTTGGCAACTTTAAATCCCGCTCCGGCAACCACAAATGAAGCCAGAGTGGAAATGTTAAATGTGTTTTTACGATCGCCCCCTGTTCCGCATAAATCAATGGGGTCAAATTCTGACAAATTTATGGGGAGACTGAGTTCTAATAAAGCTTCTCTGAATCCTGATAATTCTTCAACAGTGATACTTCGCATTTGAAAAGCGGAAAGAAAAGCGGCCATTTGACTGTTATTCAATTTCCCTTCTCCAATTTCAGTCAATGCATTTTTTGCTTGCAGATAATCGAGTGTTTGATGTTCAAATAATAGATTTAGAATTTCGTTCATGGTTTCCAATTAAGAATGCATTAAAAAGTTTTGAAGAATCTGTTTGCCGTATTTTGTCATGATGCTTTCTGGATGAAACTGCACCCCTCTGAGATCATAACGTTTATGTCTTAGAGCCATGATTTGTTGATTGGCATCGATAGCTAGGACTTCTAGTTCAGAGGGTAAATTCTGATCAACGATCCAGCTATGATACCTTCCTGCCTTGAATTTCTGTGGAATACCTTCAAACAAATAATCTTTCTGTATGATTTTAATTGCCGTTTCAACTCCATGATAGACTTTTTTCAGATTGACCAATTCTCCTCCAAAAACTTCAGCGATCGCTTGTTGTCCCAGACAGACCCCAAAAATGCTTTTGGAAGAGGCGTATTCTTTAATCAATTGTTTCAAGAAACCTGCTTCATCTGGAATGCCCGGTCCCGGTGATAAAATGATTTTATCATATTCGGCGACTTCTTCCATATTGAATTTGTCATTTCTAACAATACTTGGGATCACCCCAATTTCTTTCACCAAATGCACTAAGTTGTAGGTAAATGAATCGTAATTATCGATGATTAAACACTTCATATGTTGACTGCTTTTGCCATTGCCGCTCTCACTGCTGCAATTTTATTATTGACTTCATTTAATTCGTTTTCTTCCTGACTCTCAACTACAATTCCAGCACCAGCCTGATAGATCAAATGATTGTTTTTACTCAGAAAAGAGCGAATAATAATGGCGTGATTATAATCGCCGTTTAAGCCGATATAGCCTACCGCCCCACCATAAAATCCACGGGAATGATTTTCGTATTTATCAATGAGTTGCATGGCTTTGTATTTCGGAGCACCACTCAACGTGCCCGCAGGAAAGGTATCTGCAACCAATTGAATGGGATTGCTTTCTGGATTAATCTTTCCGGTGACCTTGCTTACCATATGTATGACATGCGAATAGTATTGGATTTCTCCATAAATCTCAACGCTAACTTCATTTGAATTACGGCTTAAATCGTTCCGAGCCAAATCCACCAACATGACGTGTTCCGAATTTTCCTTGACATCCTTTTTCAATTTTTCGGCATAAGTCTGGTCTTCTTTTTTCGTTCCTTGACGTTTATAGGTGCCGGCGATAGGGTGGATGGCAGCCACGCCCTCTCTGATTGTCAACTGTGCTTCGGGAGATGAACCAAAAATTTTAAAACTACCGTAATCAAAGTAGAATAAGTAGGGTGAGGGATTAATTGCTCTCAATGCCCGATAGACATTAAAGTCATCGCCTTTGTATTTTTGCTTGAACTCTCTGGATAAAACAATCTGAAAAACATCCCCTTTTCGACAATGCATTTTACCCTTACTTACCAAGTTTTTATACTCCTCATTGGATAGATTTGAGCTTTCTTCTCCTTCTAATGAGAACGGAAAACTAGGATAATTTCTATTCTCGATGAGTCGTTGAATGCTTTCGATGGATGTGGGTGAAATCTCAAAGCCAATGGCTTGGTGATCGAATATATAGAGTTCGTTTTTGAAATGATCAAAAACTAAAATAAAGCGATACAATTGATAAAAAATTTCAGGAATCTGTTTATAATCAACTTCATTTGATTCTAATGGTATATCTTCAAAATACTTGACAGAATCGTAGGTATTGTAACCAAAAATCCCGTTTGAAGTAAATGGAAAATGAAAAGCTGTTTCTTGGAATTGATTAACAAAATTGCTTAGTAGTTCAACAACGGATTTTGAATGATCAAGTGTAATTTCAGTCTTTTGTTTCCCCTTTTGATGTTCAATAATTCTATCTCTGGACACTTTAAACGTAAATTGGGGTTCGCAGCAGATATAGCTATAACTATTTTCCTTACTGT
>JBFFMB010000209.1:0-4069 GCA_041554455.1 Bacteroidales bacterium | reverse complement strand
CGGTATTGATTAGTGTTTTGGCTATGCTTATTGCATTAACGATGCTGCAAATTTTACTACCAGAGTTCAATAATATCGCATTAACAGATTTAAGCTACGATTCAGTATTCACCTTTCAGGGAATATTATTGATGGGTGTTTTTGCCTTGTTGATTGGAGTGTTATCAGGATTATATCCTTCATTTTATTTAAGCTATTTCAGCCCTATACTTGCTTTAAAAGGAGAAAATAGACGTGGTAAAACAGCAGGATTATTCAGGAAATTATTAATTTCCTTTCAATTTATTATTGCTTGTATACTTATATCAGGAACAGTGATTGTAAATCAGCAAATACGTTTTTTAAAAAATAAAGATCTCGGATTTAAAAAAGATAATATCATCAATTTTGATCTCCGCTATACAGGATCAAAACACAAAGAAAATTTAAGAGATTTCAAACAAAAATTATTGCAAAATCCAAATATTTCTCATGTATCATTTTCACATGGCATACCAGGTGATACAAGAAACACAAGTACTTTTAATTGGAGAGAAGGGGTGAGAATTCAAACAAGAATCGCCTCTGTTGATAAAGATTATATAGAACTATATAACATCAAATTACTGAAAGGAGAGTTAATAAATTGGGGGCTTGAATCGGAACACAGGAAAAGCGTTTTAATTAATGAAACATTGGCAAAAGAAATTGGCTGGAATGATCCCATTGGAAAAATGGTCAATAGAGATGGCAAATTTTTTAGTGCTTTCATGGGAGCAAATTTCCGAATTGTTGGAGTCTTTAAAGATTATCATCTAGAATCACTGCATACTCCTGTTATTCCACTAGCCATATGTTGGGATGACAGAACACATCTGCAGGCTAGTGTTAAGTTAACAGGAAACAACATTCCAGAAACCTTGGATCATATTGAAAAATATTGGAAGGTATTCGTACCAAAATTTCCCTTTAATTACACCTTTTTAGATCAAACATTTGATCAAATGTATAAATCGGAAGAGCGGATGCAAAAAATTGCAGTCTATTTCTCGATACTCGCAATGTTTATAGCTTGTCTAGGATTGTTTGGATTATCGGCCTTTATGACACAAAGAAGATTTAAAGAAATTGGAGTGCGTAAAGTTTTAGGGGCAACCATCCCTCAAATTATAATTAAACTTAGTCGCGAATTCTCTATACTTGTCTTTATATCTAATGTGTTTTCAATACCAATTACATGGTTTGTATTTTCAAAATGGTTGGATGATTACCCTTACCATACAGAGATTCAATGGTGGATATTCACTATAACGCTTATTGCAACATTATGTATTGCATTAACAACAGTTAGCTTTCATTCACTAAAAGCAGCAAAAGAAAACCCTATTGATGCCATTCGTCATGAATAATTGATTAATTTTGCGAAACATAAAAGAATTGTTTTGTTGTAATAAAATTATTTTTACCTTTGCAGCCCGAAATTGAGAGTTTAAGATAAAAAGCAAAAATAAAAAAACGTATGGCTAATCATAAATCAGCGATAAAGAGAATCAGATCAAACGACGTTAAAAGAGTACGTAACCGTTACCACGCAAAAACAATGCGTAATGCGATGCGTAAATTTAGAGCTTTAACAAGTAAAGATGAAGCAGTTGTTGAACTTCCAAAAATGGTTTCAATGATTGATAAACTTGCTAAAAAATCAGTGATCCACAAAAACAAAGCTGGAAACCTGAAATCAAAATTGACTAAATTAGCAAACTCTTTATAAGCTAAAAGAAATTATATATTAAAGACCTCTTTTTAAGAAGAGGTCTTTTTTTTGTGCCAATAATTTACTACCTTAGATTTTAGCAACCAACAATTTACATCATGGAGTCTCACCTCAATAAACAGTCCATTAAATTTTGGGCTGAAGACGATCGCCCCCGTGAAAAATTATTATTAAAAGGAAAAAATGCGTTAAGTGACGCTGAATTAATGGCCATTCTCTTGCGATCGGGCGATCGAAAAAAAACAGCAGTTGATTTAGCAAAAGATATTTTACAAACAGCCTCAAACAATTTGATTGAATTATCAAAATTTGGTGTTGACGATTTCCTTAAATTCAAAGGTATTGGAGAAGCTAAAGCATTGTCTATCATTTCTGCTTTAGAATTAGGACGCCGTCGAAGAGGGGCTGAAATTTTACAAAAAGAAAAAATTAGCAGTTCCAAAGATGTGTTTGACCTTTTTCAACCCATTATGGAAGATTATAAATACGAGAGCTTTTGGATATTACTTTTAAATCGAGCGAATAAAATCATTAAGAAAATTCAGGTAAGTGATGGCGGCGTTTCGGGAACCATTGCTGATCCAAAACGAATTTTTAAACACAGTATCGAAAACGAGGCAAGTGGAATTATCCTTTGCCACAATCATCCTTCTGGAAACATTAAGCCCAGCGAAGCAGACATCAAGCTCACGAAAAAAATTAAGAAGGGTGGGGAATTATTAGATATCAATGTTTTGGACCACATCATCATCGGAGAGGAAAATTATTTTAGCTTTGCAGATGAAAACATCTTGTAATTATTTATGATAAAAATCCTGACTTTTGTCGGAGCTCGCCCACAATTCATCAAAGCAGCCACCATCAGTCGATGCATCAAAAAGCACTTTGCAAACGATTTGGAAGAAATAATTGTGCATTCAGGTCAGCATTACGACAAAAACATGTCGGAAGATTTTTTTAGAGAATTGGAAATCCCTGAACCTGCTTATACGTTTGATCTTAAAAA
Source organism: Bacteroidales bacterium (assembly GCA_041554455.1). Classification (GTDB taxonomy): domain Bacteria; phylum Bacteroidota; class Bacteroidia; order Bacteroidales. Next base: position 1,310 of record JBFFMB010000209.1, on the reverse strand, counting down.
CAGTCCTCCTCATGATACGCTGAATCAAATGAGAATGAATTTTGAATTAGCCATTCAAAATGAAAAACCTGACTTGGTTATCCTATATGGAGATACGAATACAACTTTGGCCGGCACTTATGCTTCTGCTAATCAGCAAATTCCAATTGTGCACATCGAAGCAGGTTTACGATCCTATGATGAAACAATGCCAGAAGAATTTAATCGCTACACCTGTGATCATGCTGCGACTCTTTTGTTTGCTCCAACCAAAAACGCATTGCAAAATTTAATCAATGAGGGTTTCGACACTAATGCTAAAGCGCCTTATGGTCCCAGCAATGCGGCTTTATTTATATCAGGAGATGTAATGTATGACGGACTCTTGCATGCCCTTAAGAAAATAGATAAGCAAAATGATATTCTGTTGAAATACAGACTTAAACAAGATGAATATATTTTGGCTACAATCCATCGAAATTTTAATACTGATAATCCTAAACGGTTAAACAAACTGTTTGAAGGCTTTGACAAACTTTCACGTTTACATAAAATTGAGATGGTTATTCCGCTCCATCCACGTACACGGAAACAACTAAATTTGCATCTGGATAGCCATCTTGAAGTAAAAATCAAGAACAATCCCTTTATTAAATTAATAGACCCCCTAAGCCATTTTGAAACAATCAATCTTGCTCACAGCTCAAAAATGGTCATCACCGATTCTGGTGGGATTCAAAAAGAGGCTTACTTATTAAAAAAGCCATGCATGATTGCTCGAGAAACAACAGAATGGGGAGAAATCGTTGACATCGGGAGTGCAATTTTATATGATGCAGATCCTACTAAATTAATTGCAGCATTTGAGTATTTTTCATCGAAAACGGATTTATCGTATCCCCCATTTTTAGGCAACGGCAGGGCGGCAAAATTCATTTGCAAAACGATTCTTAAACTTTTTGATCGTAATTTTGATTAAAATGAGGTGAATCTCAATTTTTTACGCTTTGTTATTGGGATAATCGGATAAATATTTATATTTTTGCACACCATTTTGGGGAACAGTTGAAATAGACTGTTAACTATAACAAAATTAAGTAATAACAAACAAATTATTAAACAATGATGAATCAATACGAAACCGTTTTCATTATGACTCCCGTTTTGTCTGATGAACAGATGAAGGAAGCGGTAAAAAAGTATCAGGACTTTTTGAAAGACAAAGGGGCTGAAATCGTGCACGAAGAGGCATGGGGCTTACGTAAATTAGCGTATCCTATCCAAAAAAAATCAAGTGGATTTTACCATTTGATTGAATATAAAGACAATGG
>JBFFMB010000208.1:0-4129 GCA_041554455.1 Bacteroidales bacterium | reverse complement strand
TATTCTGCTGTTATTCGTGTGCTTTCATGGGCTTCGAACGATTTGATATTTTACACCGATAGTAATATTTACGACAAAGAGCTTAGAACCTATGTTCGTTACCTTAAGGATAAGAACTAATTGATTATATTTAGCTTCAATAAAAGATTGGCATTTTTCATGAAAAACAGCATCCATATTTCTTTTCGCATTGCACTTGTTTTTATACTGGCATTGATTTTAAATTCATGCGATAAATCGGATACTGAGAATGAAGTAGACCAATATATCATTTCGTCTCCTCAGGCTAACGAAACTGTTCTTACAGGTATTCAATTTCAGGTAAAATGGCATGCTCCTGAATTTTTATATGTTGATATTGAGCTGTATAAGGGTTCAGATTTTGTGTATGCTATCGAAACAAGAATTGATGTTAGGAGTGGATATAATTGGATGCCCAATGAAAATCTTTCGGAGGGAACGGATTATTATTTGAAGGTTTCAAATTCAGATAATAAAAGCCAATATGCCATTAATAAACAAAGTTTTAGCATTAAAAAGCATCATAAAGAATTTTCTGAGTTTACAGATCCTTTGGATGGAAGAGTTTATAAAACAACCAAAATTGGTGATCAATGGTGGATGGCAGAGAATTATAGCTACGATTCAGAAGAAGACTCCTTTTGGTTTGAATGGGATCGACAGCAATATGAAAGTTATGGGAAAATGTACACTTTTGAAAAAGCCTTAGAGTGTGCGCCCCCTGGCTGGCATTTACCAACTAATGATGAATGGGAGGAATTGAGTAATTATTTCGGAAACTCAATTGTGGTGGCCCTAGAAGTTGGAGGAGGGAGTGGTTTTGATGCGTTTCCAGCAGGTGCTTATACCATCGTTTCAGGTACTGAATTTTTTGCACATGCCAGTAGAGAAACCCGTTATTGCACATCTACACTTGATGATGGTTCACCGGTAATACGCGTACTTTCCTGGCCAGACAATAATTTTACATATTATTCTGGAGGAGGTACTTATGTTGGAACCTATGTTCGTTATATTAAAGATTAAAACAAGTATGAGCCACTATAAGATCATTTCTTTCTCTGTTTTATTTATGTTTGCTTTATTGTTTTCTTCTTGCGAAAAATCAACCAATGAACTTCCAGATGATCGTAATGCTTTGTCCTCCCCAATGCCCGAGGATAAAATTTTTACGGGTGTATTGTTTGAGATTAAATGGTATGCTCCTAGCTTTAATTTAGTGGATATTGATTTGTATAAAGATTCAAAATTTGTCTATACCATTGCTGAATCTGTTGAGGATAATAGTAGTTATAATTGGATGGTTGCTGAAGATCTTTTGGAAGCCTCTGACTATTCAATAAAAATTACAAACTCAAATAATAAAAGTCAGTTTTTCAGTAGTCAACAAAATTTTTCTATCAAAAAATACTTAAAAGAGACTTCTCAATTTACCGACCCTTTGGATGGACAAGTATATAAGACTGTTAAGATTGGTAATCAATGGTGGATGTCCGAAAACTATCGTTTTGAGGCTGAAGGGAGTTCCTGGTTTTTTAAACCCCCCTCAAATATTAGTGATGAGTTTGGGAAATTATATACCTATGAAGCTGTATTGAATTTGGACGTTCCTGATGGATGGCATTTGCCTAGCAATGAAGAATGGAAAGTTTTGAATGATTTTTTTGAAAAATCAGCGGTCATAGGATTGCAAACAAATGGGGGAAGTGGTTTTGATGTCATTCTTTCTGGTTACTATAACGCTTGTAATGGCTTTTATCAACACGAAGAATATGAATCTTGTTTTTGGACTTCAACTATTTCAAGGAATGGGTATCCTAGTTTTATATTACTTTCTATTTTAAAAGATCAGTTGCTTTTCGCCACAGATCTTCCTTGTAGAGAAGCAATGTATATTCGTTTTATTAAAGATGAAATCTAAATCTTTCATTGATAAATAAGTATGATGCTATTTTTTATAATCACTCGTTAAAATAAACCTGCTTTTTTGTTGATTAAAATCAACTTTCTACAAACAATTGTCAATATACTACAAACACCTCCATCCCATCTACTTTGAATGAGTACTAAATTCTTGCTTCTTTGAAATTTATTTTAACTTTAAAATTCTATAAACAGCAATATTGGATTGAAATTTCAATACTACTTTTGCTTGCTTATGGGCTAATTAATAAACATAATTAAACACTTACTTATGAAAAAATCGATTACTTTAATAAGTCTGACTTTGCTGTTTTTTGTTGGCATAGTTAGCAGCGTTTTCTCACAAACGAATGATCCAGATGGGTGGTTACAGTACAGAGGTCATGAAAGAGCTGGAAAAACGACGGAGAAATTTACATTTACAAATCCAGACGTTAAAGCTGAACTTATTTGGAAGAATGATTTGGGTTCTGGGATCTCAGAAATCCTTCTTTCCGAAGATATTTTATACACCATGTTTAGCGAAAAACTAGATAGTCTTTCTGGATTTGAATATATAGCTGCTTTTAATAGAAACTCAGGTAAAGAAATCTGGCGTTCTATGATTGATTCAATTTATATTGAAAATGATGGTTGGGGCGATGGCCCAAGATCGACACCAGCCATAGATGAACAGTCCATTTATAGTTTAAGTGGAAATGGGAATTTAACGGCTAATGCTATCAAAGATGGTAAACAGTTGTGGCAAATTGATTTAGTGAAAGCATTTGGAAGTGTTCGTCCACGTTGGGGATTCTCCAGCTCTCCTATTGTTGTAGGAGATAAGCTTATTATGGAAGTGGGTGGTACTGATGGCCGAGCATTCATGGCTTTTGATAAAAACAATGGAAACATCATTTGGGCCGATGGCACTGGTAATGCTGATTATAATTCTCCGCTACTCACAAATATAGATGGCCAGGATCAATTAATTTTTGTTAACGGAAGACATGTGCATTCATATAATTTAGAGGGGGATACCCTTTGGAGATTCCGTTTGCCATTTAGAGCACCTATAGCCATGCCAGTTCAGCTGGAATCCAATACATTCTTTTTCTCAAATATTCATGGTGGATACTTGATCATTAAAGTGGAAAACAATAAAGCTGTTGAGGTTTCTAAGGGAACGAGTATGAAAAATGATTTTAATACTTGTGTTTATAGAGATGGTTATATTTATGGATTTCATATAGCTGCAGTTCGTTGTATATCAGCCGAGACAGGTGAGGTTAAATGGCAAAAACGTGGCTTTGGTAAAGGTAGTTTAATGATGGTTGACAATAAATTAGTGATAGTTTCTGATAAAGGGAAAATGGCAATTGCTGAAGCTAAACCAGAAGCTTATACTGAACTAATTTCTTTGCAAGCCGTTGAGGGCAGTATTGCTTGGACTTCACCTAGTTTCTATAAAGATAGGGTCTATGTCAGAAACCAAAATGAAATTGCCTGTTATAAATTCAATTAAGAACTCAAAAAAAGATATACAATGAGCTTAATCAAAAAACACTTGATTCTTTTAGTCCTTACTTTAGGAATCTCAACAATTATAAGTGCTCAAAATGTGGAGGAAATTATCGCGAAGCATATAGAAGCACATGGTGGAGCCGAGAAATGGGATGCCGTTTCCTCCATGACTCTCACAGGACGGTTTACAGCCTTTAGCGAAGAACATCCTTATTATGCGATCAAATCAAACAAAGGCGAGTATTATAGCGAACACAATATCGGTAAGGAAAAGGTCCATGAAGGATTTGATGGAACAAAAGGATGGAGCAATGATCCTTGGTTTGAAGTTCCTTACCCTCGTCCATTGAATGATGTAGAAGTCAATGCATTTTATCAAAAAGCGGAATTTTTTACGCCTCTTTATAAATACAAAGAAAAAGGTCATACAGTCGAATATATGGGTGAGGAAAGTGTGGATGGAATCGATACTTATGCTATTAAACTAATCCGTGCCAATGGTTTATGGGAAACATGGTATTTAGATAAAAACACCTATTTAGAGTATAAATGTGCTTCTATGTATTCTGATTTTGGAATGGAAAGTGCTTGCGAGAGCTATTATGAAGACTTTCGATCGGTAGATGGTTTGTTGATTCCCTTTTATATTGAACGCATGTTCGGACAGCGTAATCATGTATTG
>JBFFMB010000207.1:0-4130 GCA_041554455.1 Bacteroidales bacterium | reverse complement strand
ATGGCAATTTTCATAGCCCAAATGTAAGGATTTTAGATAAAAGTTGCATAGTTATAGTTTTATAATTTAACTTTGTAGCGACAATTACAATAGGGGTGCTCTAAATTAACGAGCTGAGATCATACTCTTAAAACCTGATCTGGTTAGTACCAGCGTAGGGAAAAGAATTAGATTCAAAATTTTTCCTCTATTGATTTTTTAGTAATCTAAAAATTCAATAAAATGAAAAGACAATTTTTAACAGCGGCAGTGTTTGCGCTTATGCCCGTATTTCTGTTTGCGCAATTTTCAATTCAAGGGATAGTCAAAGACTATACCAACAATGAAACATTAATAGGTGCGCATGTGGTCATTCAAGGAACTTCATTCTCGCAAGTTAGCAATCAAAATGGAAGGTACACATTTGAAAATGTGAAGGCTGGAAACTATAATATCAAAGTTTCTTTTATCGGTTACGAAACGCAAATCAAAAACATTCAAATAAACAAAAACACTCAGCTAAATTTTGAGCTACAAATTAATACTTATATGAGCGATGAAGTATTGATCGTAGCAACCAAAGTTCCCAACAACTCCCCCACTACTTTTACAAATTTGGACAAGGAAGAAATTGGGAAAACCAATCTAGGACAAGATTTACCCATTCTTTTAGAAATGATGCCATCAACAGTCACTAGCTCGGATGCTGGAGCTGGAATTGGTTATACAGGGCTTCGGATTCGTGGTTCGGATATGACACGTATAAATATCACGGTAAATGGCATCCCTCTAAACGATGCAGAATCACATGGTGTTTATTGGGTAAATATGCCTGACTTTGCAAGCTCTATCGACAACGTTCAAATCCAAAGAGGAGTAGGCACTTCAACCAATGGAGCAGCAGCTTTTGGGGCTTCCATCAATCTACAAACAACAACGCTAAACACTAAACCTTATGCTGAAATTAATAACAGCTTTGGCTCTTACAATACATTCAAAAACAATGTGCGTTTTGGAACAGGTTTGATGAATGGCAAATTTACTATTGATGGTCGTTTATCAAAAATCAGTTCGGATGGGTATATTGATCGTGCATTTTCTGATTTGAAATCATTTTATGTTTCGGCTGCTTATTATGGACAAAACAGCATCCTTAAATTGAATGTTTTTTCGGGAACTGAACACACCTATCAAGCTTGGGGAGGTGTACCCAAAGACATGTTAGAAACCAACCGAACGTTTAATCCTTACACTTACGAAAACGAAACGGATAATTACCAACAAGATCATTATCAATTATTATTCACTCAAAAATTAAGTAAAAGTTTCCTTTTTAATGCGGCCTTACATTACACTCATGGCGAAGGCTATTATGAGCAATTTAAAGAAGGAAGAGATTTTGAGGATTACTTAATCGACCCTATCACTATCGGCACTGAAACCATTGATGAAATGGATCTTATTCAGCAAAAATGGTTGGATAACGATTTTTATGGAGCAACTTATTCATTAAAATATGGAACAAAAAAAGTGAATATTATTTTAGGAGGCGCTTGGAATAAGTATTCAGGCGATCATTTTGGTGAAATTATATGGTCTGAATATGCGGTCAATATTGATAAATCTTATCGTTGGTACGAGAATACAGGAAAAAAACGAGATTTCAATATTTTCGCAAAAGCAAATTATCAATTAAGCGAGAAGATAAATATCTATGGTGATATGCAATTCCGTTCTATCAAGTTCGATATTGATGGAATTCATGATGACTTAAGAGATATTAGTCAAACCCGAAAGTTTAACTTCTGGAATCCAAAGGCTGGTCTTTTTTATACTATCGACCAATACCGTTCAGCCTACGCTAGTGTAGCCATCTCAAATAGAGAACCTTCGCGAGGAAATTATAGAGATTCGGATGCGAATTACACTCCCAAAAAAGAAAAATTAATTGATTATGAAATTGGATATAAATACAAAAATCAAAACTTTGCTATGGAAGCCAATGGTTTTTTTATGGATTACAAAGATCAATTGGTTTTAACAGGCAAGATAAATAATGTAGGCGACCCGATTATGACCAATGCTAAAGATAGTTATCGTCTCGGAATTGAATTTGTAGGTGGCTACCAAATAAGCTCTGAAATAAAATGGGAAATCAGCGCAACTCTTAGCAAAAATAAAGTTAAAGATTTCGTCTCATTTATTGACTCATGGGACCCTCCATACGAACAAATTGAAGAATATTATACGAACACAGATTTATCCATTTCCCCAAATTTGATTATAGGAAATAGCCTGACTTTAACAGCGGCTAAAAATCTATATTTCACCTTAACTTCAAAATATGTAGGTCGACAGTATATCGATAACACTTCAAATCTTGATCGGAGTATTGACGCATATTTTGTGAGCAATTTAAATATCAATTATAGCTTTAAAACGAAATACATTCCTGAAATTGAGCTCCAACTTTTAGTGAACAATTTATTTAATGAGAAATACGAAAGTAATGCATGGGTTTATCGTTATTATACTGGCGGCTCAAAAGATGCTTTATATGGCTACTATCCTCAAGCCGGGACAAACTTTCTATTGGGTATAAATCTAAAATTCTAGGAATTAACAAATCTTAACACTCAAGCCATCTCTTTTAATCAAGGATGGCTTGTTTTTTTACATTAACTTTGTTAGTTCACGCACATTTAATTTAACCATATAAAAAAGAAACCATGGCACAACCAGAAGAAATTAATTTAAAAAAAATACTCCCTATTGGAATTATTATTTTAGCAGTTATCTTGATCCTCGTTTTATGGGGCAGAATAACCGTAACCATTCAATCAGGTCAAGCAGGCGTTGAATATAACTTTTTCGACGGTGTTAATACTGAAGACACCTTTGGTGAGGGATTTCACCTAATATCACCTTTCAATAAAATGTTTGTTTACAATGTCCGTCAGCAAGAAGTAGCTGAAAAAATGTCTGTACTTTCATCCAATGGACTTGAAATCTCCATTGATGTTTCAATGTGGTACCAACCTGTTTACGAAAAATTAGGAGAATTACACCAAGAAAAAGGACAAGATTATTTGAACTCCATCGTAAAACCTTCCATTAGATCTGCGACTCGTTCAGTAATTGGGCGATATACTCCAGAGCAAATCTATTCTTCAAAAAGAGATGCAATTCAATTTGAAATTTTTGATGAGACAAGAAAAATATTAGTTATTCAATACATTCAGCTAAATGAAGTTTTAGTAAGAGATGTCACCTTACCTCCAACGATCAAAACAGCAATCGAAACAAAGCTTAAGCAAGAACAGGAATTTCTTGAGTATGAATTTAAGTTACAAAAAGCTGACAAGGAACGAGAACGTCAATTAATTGAAGCAGAAGGAAAAGCAGCAGCTAACAAAATTTTAAGTGCAAGTTTAACGGATAAAATTCTTAGAGATAAAGGGATTGAAGCAACATTAAAATTGGCCAGTTCACCCAATAGTAAAGTTGTCGTTATTGGTAGTGGAAAAGATGGATTACCCTTAATTTTAGGTGATACTAAATAAATTTACTAAACTATTTAAATCTCTCTTTCTTCACAGAAGGAGAGATTTTTCATTTCTTTTCACAATTTTTTAACAAAAGGTATTCCCCTTAATCCATATCTTTGCATTGATATTAGAATTATGAATGAATCGATTAGAATAAAAAACCGTAAAGCTTCCTTCGAATATTTTTTGATTGAACGAATGGTAGCTGGGATTCAACTCCTAGGAACTGAGATTAAATCAATTCGCGAAGGCAAAGCAAATCTTACAGACTCCTACTGTGCATTCGTGCGCGAAGAACTGTATGTAAGAAATTTGCATATTGCTGAATACACTTATGGGACTTATAATAATCATGAACCCAAACGTGATCGCAAACTTTTATTAAACAAACGGGAATTAAAAAAACTCTTAACCAAGGTTAAAGAAAAAGGGTTGACGATAGTTCCTGTCCAGCTTTTTATCAATGAACGAGGGCTTGCCAAACTGGAAATAGCCTTAGCCAAAGGAAAACACACCTATGATAAACGAGAGAGTTTAAAACAACAAGACTCAAAACGCGAGATGGATCGCTCAAGAACTGACTAATTCACTAAATTTACGATT
>JBFFMB010000206.1:0-4155 GCA_041554455.1 Bacteroidales bacterium | reverse complement strand
CCTAATGTAAATTCAAAAGCTCCAAACTTTTGTTTTATCCATAATTCCTGAATATAGCTATGATCTCCTGCTTCGATATTTGAGGCTATTTGATTATCACATAAATAATCTGCCGAGGGTGTTGCTCCATGTGTATTTACCGCGTTTATATAGCATTGGGTTCCTTTCCACCAATGCGCATCTTCACTATCAAACAACATACGAAAATTAGCCATCCCTAAATAGACCGATCCTTTTTTTAATCCTCCGCTGAAATTATTCACATTATCGGCTATGTATGAAACTTCAAGATTTACTCCTTTTTTGGAGATGGGGGATTGAGCCTTTACTTCTAACTCATTAAACAAACCTAAAAAAGCACTGACAATAAACAGTTTTCTCATCCTTATTCAACATTTGCAATATAATAAAGACAATAAATAAGTTAAAAACTTGCGTTAATTGACTGCTTTTTTGTTTGGAAATTAAAGCGGTGGCAGCCTGCAACAGCCCCCCTCTTTACTATTGCTCGCAATTTTGATTTATTCTTATCTACAATACATCTTTGTGGCATTAAGATACAAAACAAGAATCGGCTTCATTAGTCATATTTCTGCGCATCAAGATTTACTATTTTAATTCCTTTTCCAGTAAGTTCTTTAATCACTTTATTCTTGCTTTCTTGCGATTCTCCTATAATAGCTTCCGGTATTATGTACATATCATAGGCTTGGTCAAGACCTCCAATACATGATAGAGAGACGCATTCTTCAGCCAAAAGTCCAGTCAAAATAATTTCTTTTGCATTATTTTTTTTAAGAAAATTAGTAAGTTCTTCAACTTTAAATACATTGCCCATGGCTTCTTCTTTCAAGAAAACAGTTTTATTCACTCTAGACATTCTATCATCTAAACACATGGCTTCTGTATTGAGTGAAATATATAAATTAGGGAAAGTGAGAGACAGATTTAATTGCTTATGAATCCCCATAATATAAATAACATTTTGGGGATTAGACAGTTCAATAGCAGCATTTAATGATTCAATAAATGCTTGAAAAGAACTATCAGATTGAAGCCTATCGGTATCATTTTTTTGGACATCAAGTACTATTAAAAATTTATTATCCCAATCATTTTTCTGCGAAAAACAAAAATGAGTACTGCTTCCTATAATTAGTAATAAAACCAACAATCGTATTCTAGTGATTTCCATCAGGTGTGTATTAATTCAACAATAAAACTCTTATGGATATCAAATGTATGAATTGAATGATTAAGTCCTTAAAATCAAAATATAAAAATTGTTAATATAAGGGGGCTGTCAGTCCTCATCAAGGCATGCATATTTCGTTTTTACATGGCCATTTTTTGTCTTACAATGGCACTTTTTTGTTATACAATGTCTTTTTTTTGCTTTAAAGGGTTGCCACCCTACAGGGTAGTAACCCTTTAGTACCTCTTGAGTATTAAATTTTAACTAGCTTTGCAGCCGTATAGAGTTTTATGCCTAAAACGAAGGAATATCGATGAATTTTAAAAAGTTAATACCTGAATTAGTATCTGGACTGATTGATGCAGGATTTGATAAGGACTCCAAAGAAATACAGTCGACGAGTATTTCTCAGATTAAATCCGGAACCGATCTTTTTATTGTCGCGCCCGAGGGTAGTGGGAAATCAACCGCCATTGTCGTTGGGATTATACAGCAGCTAAAAGAGGCCTTCGAAGTAGCTCCCCGAGCAATCATTATGGCCACTACAAAAGAAAAAGTGTTTGAGTTAGAAGCAGAATTTAAAATGCTTGGCAAGCATACCTCGTTAAGAATAGTCACCGTATTTGATCAGGGGAATATACACTATCAGAAAGATGTGATTTACGAAGGATTGGATATCCTTATTGGAACACCTAAACGTTTGAACGAATTGCTAAAGATCAGCGGCATCCCTTTGAGTGAAGTGAAAATGTTTGTGGTTGAAGATGCAGAATCCTATACACTCGATAAATATGCCTTGATCTACCAAATAGCAGACAGTATCGAAAAATCACAATTTATCATGGCAGCAAATTCCTGGAATAAAAACTTCGAGAAATTGTCGGAACGAATGATGAAAAATCCGAGAATTGTTAAGCCCGAATAATTCAGTTTTTCTAAGACGACATATCAACAGCAGCAGGAATTTCTGTATACTGTAAATTTTAAATTAATTTAAAAGCATCCTAGGGTTTGATTATATTTGCACCCCAAGATTAAAGAACTTTATAAGCCATCAAATGAATTGGATAAAACGATTTAGCAAAAATCCGGCTAAAACCCACACTGAGAAAAGCCCCGAAACTGAAGAAGCATCCACCAAGGAATGTCGCAACTGCGAAACAGAATTTACGGGTAAATATTGTCCTAATTGTGGGCAGATCCTTAAAGAATTTGATAAACCCTTTAGTATTCTGATCTATGATTTCATGGGAACGGTTTTTGCCTTCGATGCCCGCTTTTTCAAGACAATAAAATCAGTTGTTTTCCGACCTGGTAAATTTTCGTTCGACTATATGAACGGTAAAAGGGCTTCGTATATGAAACCTTTCCAGTTTTATGTTTTTATAAGTTTTGTATTTTTTTTATTATTGAGTATTCAGACCAATCGTTTCATCGATCTAGAGAAAGATAAGTCTATTTCGACCGTACAGGATTCGCTAAAGACCGATGAATGGAGTCTTGATTCAACTAAGATTCAATCAGAAAGGAATGATTTAGCCGATCGTTTAATGAGGGATAATTCAAAGAATGTCGTTCCACAAAGAAAGCGTCAAATAATTTCTTTTCAAGACGTGGAAAAAGCAAAACTACATTTACAATCTCAATTGGATGAAGAACAACATTCAGAAACGAAGAAACGATTGTTGCAGAATACGATCAAAATGCTTAGTTATCCAGATATTTTTATATCGAAGCTGTATAAGTATATTTCCTGGTCCTTTTTTATGGTAATGCCCCTGTTTGCATTTTGGCTATGGCTGTTTTTCCGCAAAAAGAGAAGGTATTATTCGGGTCATTTTATTTATTCATTAAATGCCCATGCAACGACCTTCTTGATTTTCGCTCTGATTGTTAGCGTCAAACTTTTATTCCCAGATAAAGAGAGTTCGTTTGAGAATTATCTGTTTTGGCTGATTCCACTATATGTTTGGCTTGGAATGAAGAAGTTTTATAATCAAACAATAATAAAAACAACATTCAAATTCCTCTTACTGTCATTTATTTATTCATTTTCGATTGTTATTACAGTCGCTTTTGTATTTATCATATCGCTATATTATGTATAATAACTTCTGGTGAGAATTTCTGATTTATGGAGCCCATTTTTTACTTATTGTGGGCATTTTTTACATTTTGTGCCCATTTTTCACATATTATTGATCTTTTTTCTTGGTTCAGTCATTTTTCTGCTTACTTCAGTCATTTCTTTCACATATTATTGATCTTTTTGTCTACTTCACTCATTTTTTTGCTTACTTCAGGCATTTTTTTAACATATTATCGACCTTTTTGCTTAGTTCAGACATTTTTTTGTCTAGTTCAGGCATTTTTTTGATTGGTTTAGCTATTTTATTTGATTGGTTTAGCTATTTTATTGGCTTGCCATCATATAATTGTGCTGTTTGGGTATTGAAAGGGGTGCCACTCTACATTTTATTGTCATCCCGGACTGGTTCCGGAATCTCTAATCCTCGTATTGCTTGTCGCGATCCAAATTGTGGATCGCTCGCATGGCCACCCCCAATAATAGATCGGAAAGAGCTTGTATTATTTATGCTTGAATGACGTTTGAGCTGCGCCCTTTTATAGTTTAATAGATGATGTAAAGGACAGCGGGCTATTAGATTCTTTGTATTATATTATAAGGTACGGACAGCATGTCCGCTCCAGCAGGGCAAATCGTTTAATTTTACTCTTCTTCCAACATCTCCAAATAGATGTCCTCAACATGCTCTCGAGCCCAAGTTGTTTTTCTTAAAAATCCGAGGCTGGATTTCATCGTAGGGTTGTATATGAAACAGCGAATATTGACGCGCTCTGCCAAGTAGTTCCACCCATAGTGCTCTACCAGACGTTCTAAAATCTGGGCCAATTTCACCCCATGAAACGGATTTTTGAGTTGTTCTTCAGTAGCTTGT
>JBFFMB010000205.1:0-4171 GCA_041554455.1 Bacteroidales bacterium | reverse complement strand
GCCTTGGCTTTCACCATTTATGATAAGCTCTGTATAGGAATAATATAAATTGAATAAATTGAGACGACTCATTAAATCAAAAGCTACTTTATTTCTGAAATAGTTTTGATCCATCGATAAGCTAATTAGGTTGAATTTTTTGAATTTATGGCTCACCCCATTTTTACTGACAGTGATTTTATTATTTAAGTTTACACTAAAACTTTTTCTTTTATATCGCATGGAACTTTTCCCTCTTAACTCGAGCTTTTTCACACTCAAGGTGTCATGATTATACGTCATGAAGCAATCGGACAAACAGTCCTTTTCAATATTTTCAATCTTTGATAATTTTTTAAAATCTTTTTTTGGGATGCTAATGTGAAAAATATGTTCAATCTTTTTATGTGTAGGTGCTAGATTTAACTCCTGACTGATATTCGCGGAACTGACTGCAATCTCATTTGTTAAAGGCTCTTGTCCAAAATCTGAAGTGGCATATTTTGTTTGTGCTTTTATGAAGCAAGCAGTTAAAATAAGTAAAGCAATTAATATGAACTGTTTTGAGACTAGAGCTTTCATAGTAAAGTTTGTTGAAAAACCTTACTGAGACTAAGCCTAATTTATGCCAAAAGTCTTAATGAGCTGATTGTTCGTGATTTATTTGCAGATTATTCGTAAATTTTATATTAAATTAGTTTGTAATCGTACACAGATTGTTCATAAACGTACAATGTTTTGATTCATTTTCGAAAACCTAAATGCTTGCTTATTTAATATTTGTAAATTTGCATAGTGAAAATATGTACGAACTAAAAAATGAAATATAAATCTCGTTGATAATATTTAATGTTGCAATTTTTTTGTAAAATTAACAATTGAACTATGTGCCACTCGTCAATTCGTATTTTTAAACTCCTTTCTTGTATTATCCTTGTTTTTCTCTCAACCAATGCTTTGCTTGCTCAAAACATCGAAGGCTTTGTCTTTGAAGATAGCAATCATAATTCTATTATGGATTCGGATGAAAAGGGTTTAAGTGGAGTGATGGTTTCAAATCAAAAAGAGGTTGTCATTACAGATGAAAATGGGTATTTTAAACTAAAACTTATTGAAGGAAATTACATCTTTGTCACAAAACCTGAAGCCTATCAATTTCAATTAAATGAATTTAATAATCCTGAATTCTACTTTTTATACAAAACAAAAAAAACAAATGAGGAATTTCGTTTTCCACGTATGGAGCTCACTACTAAAATACCAAAAGTCTTGTATTTCCCGCTGTATAAAAACGAAGGCGAAGAAGAGCATTCTTGCTTATTGATTGGCGATCCGCAGATGAAGGATGATCGGAGGCTCGCCTATTATAGAGATGGAGTAATTCCTTTTTTGGCAAAGAGAAATGCAGACTTTTATGTTGTTCTGGGTGATATGGCAAATAATTTTCTGGGAATTTTACCAAAGGAAAAATCAATCTCATCTACATTAGGGATTCCTGGTTATCGAGTGTTTGGAAATCATGATATGAATTATAAGGCAACTGAAAATAAGAATGCCGCTGAAACATTCAAATCTGTTTATGGACCTGATTTTTATTCATTTGATTATGGGCGTTTTCATTATGTTATACTCAATGATGTGCTTTATGATGGTTGGCAAACAGATCTTTTTATTGCAGGCAAGTATGCGGGGGGACTCACAAAAAATCAACTAAAATGGCTTGCAAATGATTTACAATTCATTCCTTCCGATAAAACCATTGTGTTTTTCTCTCACATTCCATTGCATGAAATTTTTATTGAGAAAAAAACCATGCGACTTTTTTTTGAAATGCTGAAAGATCGACAACGCATTTTTGCAGTTTCCGGTCATTTACATACGATTATTGCCTATGACTATACAGCTGAAGATGGCTGGGAATTTGGTTCAGGTTTCGAAGGCTTGGTAGCTGGAGCGACATGTGGTTCCTGGTGGTCAGGGCCCTTGGATAAGAATAATATTCCATATTCCTTAGCGAATGATGGTAGTCCAAAAGGCTTTTTTCAGATGCATACTAAAAACGCGGATTTTAATTATGTTTTTCATTCCACGAATGAACCATTCGATCTGCAAATGCGAACATATGTTGTTGAGGATGAGATTTGGGTTAATTGGTTTGTTGGTAAAAGTACCGATACCGTTAGCATCTATATAGATGATAATCCACAAGCATTGATCTTAGCGAATTTTTTGGATAGAGATCCCTTGGTGTTATCCAATTTTAAGAAAGAAAACGAATTGGGTGCTGATATCGAGCGAGTCGAGCGAACAGCACATCTATGGAAAGTGAAGATACCCGAAGAATTGAATTCCGGATATCATTCAATTAAAGTTGTTGCCAAAGATAGTAGAGGACAGCTTTTCACCGGAAAGAAAATCTTTTATCTTAATAAATAAAAACAGCAATCTCTTTGCTTCTTCAATTTTTATTTACCCTAATTGTCTATCTGTGGAATTTCATTTTAAGGGTCTTTTTTTAATCATTCCACCTTTTGCATCCTTGATGCTATGCATGACAATAAATGCCTCTTTATCAATTTTATCTAACTCGGTTTGCAACTTTGATAATTCCAATCGAGTGATTAAGGTATATACGATATCCGTTTGTTTTAATGCTTCACCTCTTTTTGCAAATCCTTTCTTACCTGTGTATAAAGTACAGCCTCTACCCATTTTTTCAATGATGGCTAATCTGATTTCCTCAGATTTATCTGATATTATTGTTACCCCAATATATTCTTCCACTCCAGTAACAACAAAATCAACGGTTTTTGAAGCAGCCAAATAAGTCAAAATAGCATACAATGCAATTTCAACGGAAAACACATAGGCTGCAAAAGAAAATATTATGATATTAAAAATGAGTATGATGTCTCCTATGGTCAGTGAAGTCTTGCGACTAATATAAACGGCTAATACTTCTGTGCCATCAATAACAGAACCTCCACGAATAGCTAGTCCTATTCCTAAACCAAGGAAAAAACCACCAAAAACAGCAATTAATAATTTATCATCCGTAATGGATGTAAAAGGGATTGCATAAATCGAGACAGCAAGCAATATGATTGCAATAATACTTTTTACTGCAAATTGTTTACTTATGGTCGAGAATGCCAATATCATGAAAGGAATATTGATCACTACAATTAAAATGGATAATGAAATTCCTGTCAATTCTGTAGTAATAAGAGAGATGCCTATGACACCACCATCGAGGAAGGAATTGGGAAGTAAAAAACTTTTTAATCCAAAGCTTGCTGCAAGTATCCCTAACAGTATCAAAAAACTATCTCGAAGAATATGAGTAAATTCAACTTTTGTACTTTCTATTTCTCTTTCAAATTGCGTTGACGATGGTTTTTTCTTCTTCTTTTTAAGTTGATATCTTACAGATTCAACGATGATATATTGAAAAATTGAGTTCATTTTTTTAAGTTTAGTTTTTTCTTTTCAATGATACAAAACAGTTTTAGCTTCTTGCCCTATGCCATGAACTATAGTTGTTATTAGCAATTGTTTAATTTTTCTTCATGATTGATATTTCAATTTTATCAAAGATATCTTTTAATTCTGTAATTTTTTTAATTCAGTGTTCAAATCAATAAATCTCTTGGTATTCCATTTTTTAGTTTGAAACTAAGCTTTATTTATTTTTTGCTTTAATTGAATACATATATGGAATTTTATTTCCGTACTTATCTGAAACCCACTTCCCATTGTCAATTTCAGACAAGTTAGGAAAACAATTGTAAACCTGATAAGGAAACTCATTGAGAAACTCAATAGTCAAACCGTTTGAAATTAAACTATTCAAAACTTCGCTTAAACTATGATGCCATTCAACGTGTTTAAGATTCTTATTGGAAACTTCTGATTTATCCGTATATGAATTCTCAATTACTGTTTCAATTGCTTTGGTCTTGAAATAACTCTCAGCAATTTCAGACTTATCATTGAGGGTGTATATAAATGGATGAAATTCCACCATATAAAAAATCCCATTTGGTTTTAAATAGCGATGAATGATTTTCGCCCATTTGTCAAGGTCATTCAACCAGTTTATGGCTCCATAGGACGTATAAACAATATCAAATGTTTCATCTAAAACATTCTCAATATCATAGATATTTGAACGAATAAAGCTTGCTGGGAT
>JBFFMB010000204.1:0-4175 GCA_041554455.1 Bacteroidales bacterium | reverse complement strand
ATAAAAGATATCAATAGTGAGTGGTTGTGATTGGTTGACAATATTATGTTTTATTGCGTTTTCTAATACAAGTTGTAATGATAAGGGAGGTAAAAGGGCATTAATTATGTTAACAGGCAAGTTGATCTTTACACTTAAATAATCGCCATACCTCATTTGTTGCAAATAGATGTAAGATCTTACAAACCCCAATTCATCATTTAAGCTTGCTACTGGTTTTTCAATCGTTTCAAGTACATATCTGTAAATACTCGAAAATTCATTGATAAAATTTTGTGCTTTATCTACATCATTTTCAATTAAGCCCGAAAGTACATTCAAACTGTTGAACATAAAGTGCGGATTAATTTGACTTTTTAATATTTCAAAACGAATTTGCGATAATTCCTTTTCAAGATCCTCTGCTTTAATCTTGGCCTTATTGCTTTCCATGAAAAATAGCCAGGCTTCAAGTATGACCATCATGATAATATTGACAACGGAAAAGATGAGCGCATTGGTAATTAAAACATCTGTAAGCTGATCATAGGGTCTGATAAAATTCGAGAATAAGCTGATAAGAGTTGAA
The DNA here is from genome assembly GCA_041554455.1 of Bacteroidales bacterium. Classification (GTDB taxonomy): domain Bacteria; phylum Bacteroidota; class Bacteroidia; order Bacteroidales. The sequence continues at coordinate 3,607 of JBFFMB010000204.1, read as the reverse complement.
ATAAAGGTGGCTAAAATTAAGGCCAAACAAAGTTGAATGATTATTCGATTTATGACTTTGGTATTCCAACTAAAATTCTGATTGAGAAAGCCGATAATCATCAGATCAGGAATGGCAATAAGAAATCCGGCAATAATGCTTAAGAGGGACCCAAATAAAAGACTTGTTAAAAAATGAGTCGGACTTTCAATGGGATTATAACCGCTCAAGTGATTGTATGTAAGTATAATTATTTGCACCCCTACAGCCATCACCACTATCAATTTCAGTAATTTCTGAAAAGAAAAAAAATAATTTATTCGTTGAAAATAGCTTGATTTCATATAGTTTGAACGCTTTTAGTAAATAAGCTTGCCTGTATAAAAATAGGGAGAAAGATTCATCTCTGCAATAGATGGAATCATTCTCCCATTAATAGTAAATTTCTTAAAATTTCTTTGTAATTCCTATCCTTACAGAGACATAATTCAAATCCAAGGGTGTTTTAATTCCAGCCATCTCAGATTCTCTTGAAAGAGCACTGTATTTTATACTGGGTCTTAAGCTCCAATTCGAACTAAGAGGAATATCGATGCCGGCTGCAATTTGCCATCCTAATCCATGACCTGTGTTTTCAACGATATCACCATCTTCATTCTCAATTTCAATATGATTATAAATACCCCCGGCTCTTACATAATAAGCGAGGGATGAGTTTGAAATGGGATGTTTGAATTGCAGTCCAAATGTATAACCCGTTTCTTCAAAATCCAGTTTGTTCCCGGCAAATGACGTTTCTGCCGCAAATTTATGGTATCCCCAGCCCAGATAACTACCCATATGTGGCATAAATTCGTAGTGGAACATAAACTCACTCCCGAAAGCTGTTTTAAGATTTGCATCGCCTAAATCTTTGGTGGCAAAAGAGACTCCTGCGTTTAACTCAAAGCTGAATTTTTTTTCTTGTGCATTGCTGTTCAAAAAGAACATAAACAAGAGTGCACTTGCAATTATTGCTTTTGTTTTCATCGTTTTTTCATTTTTTATTATTATCATTTTGAAGCAAAAATATTCGCTTGCTTGATCAGGATAAAAACAAATATGATGAGGGAGAGTAAATAGGGGATGAGCCTAATAAAATGTCGTATGAGCTTTATAGGCGATTATATAAAGTGTTTTATTTTTCAGCTTCTTGCCGTATTCATTTTATTTAGTCCTGAATCATTATACTGGACAATTGAGCAATGAAAATTTTTTATTTTCGATGCGAACTTAAATAAAAGCGAATATGTATTGTGAGCCAATTGAAAGAAAAATGGCCCGATTACTCAGATTGGGATCTTATTTAATACTTATAGTATTATTATTTTCTGCCTGTAAAAAAGAGAATACAACTGAGATCATTCAGCCCCAAACGATCTTGGAAAAACTGAATGCTCTAAATGGAGTCACAGCCATTGAAATTGAATCAAGTGTGGGCTATGGTCAATCCTTTCAAATAGATATAATGCAAGCGATCGATCATAATAATCCAGGCAGAGGTGTTTTTACACAACGCATTTACCTTACACATACCGATGAAACGAGTCCAATGATCTTTGCACCTTCCGGCTATGTTGCAAGCAAAACCTCTGTTCAGGAGTTGGCGAATTCCTTGCAAACAAATTGCCTGAACGTAACACATCGGTATTTTAGCGGGGCTGCTCCTGCTAATGTAGACTGGAGCTATTTAAGCATTGAGCAAGCCGCAGCCGATTTTCATCGTATCGTTACGATCTTTAAAGAACTCTATACTGGTAAGTGGATTAGTAGTGGTGGGAGTAAAAGCGGCTCCAGTTGTTTGTTTCATAAATATCTGTATCCTCAGGATGTGGATGCAACCATTGCCTATGTGGTTCCGTTTACCCAAAGCGCTAGTGATATGCGATTTGAGGAATACCTCGAAAATATTGGTTCTTCCGAATGTTTTCAAAAACTCAAAGCAGTGCAAGAACGTATGCTCTCGAATCGGGATGTATTTATGCCTATTTTGAAGGACTATATGAAAGTAAATAATGATAATTATTTATGGACGATGGATACCAGTCTTATTTTTGAACTCACCATCATTGATTACCCCTTTTTATTTTGGCAATATCATAAAATTGATTGTGCCGATATTCCAACAGCCGAAACCAGCCCTCAAGAAGTGTTTGATCATGTAAATAGTATTTCTAAGGTTTCGGCTTTAAGGGATTCTTACCTCAATTATTATATGCCTTATTACCATCATGCTTTAACGGAACATGGTGCTCCGGGCTATGAACAAGCATCCATTCAGCATTTATATACCGACATTGATTTCACGACTTCTTCAAATGCGGTCTTAGGGATAGTTGTTCCCGATAGCGATCAATTGAGCTTTGATGGAACAATGATGAATAATACCTATGAGTGGTTACAGCATCATGGCGATCATATTATTTATATTTATGGAGAAAATGATCCGTGGACAGCAGGAGCCTTTATATTAAGCGGTACTGCCGATGCGCTATGGTTTAATCAGCCGGGAGAGAATCATACTGTAAAAATTACCGATCTCGATAATCCGAATCTGGTCTATTCGAAATTGGAAGAATGGTTGGGTATTGATTTGACGATTCAGTCAACAAAAATGAGTCCCATTGAGGATGACGAAAAATTGAAGTTTAAATAGGCCTAATTGTAAGATAGGCCTTTAAACGGCTATTCCATGCTTTGTTGTTCTCTACTCTGTTTTGAGTTTTAAGAAATCTCCATCAATAATCAATAGTTTAACGCCATTTTTTGTTATTGATCGATGTGAACTTAATTCATCTGAAACGACATAGCTCATTCCCTTTGTTAACTGATAGCTTGAGCCATCAATAAGCTCACTCGTGAATTCTCCCTCTAAACAATGCACAATATGTCCTTTTTCGCACCAATGATCAGCTATATAGCCCTTTGAATATTCTACTAATCGAATTCTCAAACCTTGAAATTGAATGCTTTGCCAATAGGCAATTCCTGTTTCACCTTTGTGCTCTGTTTTTGAGATCTTTGTCCAATCAATGCTTTGAAATGGGATATTCTGATTACTCATATTTATTTTTTATTAAACGGTTAATACTACGATCGATCATATAAAAATTGGATGTAACTTATGTTTATGAATAATTCAATTTTTCCCGTTAGAAACGGCCATGTATTATAGCTCTAGCCTTATGGTATTAATCATCAAAAGCCCATTAATTGACGCACTTTACCCGCATTTTCCTTTGTTGTCAATAGCTCCAATAATAATAGAGCAACATCTACTGCCGTTGATGGATTCCAAGATGTGATCATATTATCATCCAGTACAATTGGTTCATCGATCACCTCAACACCAAATCCTTTCAGTGCTTCTCGACGGATAGCACTATTGTAAACCGTTCCTTTTTTCCCTTTTAAAACGCCACTCTTTCCTAGAGGTAAGGAGCCTACACAAATCGATGCAATAATTTTATTATTCGCCCTAAAAGCACGAATTAATTCAAGAAATCGTTCATCATACGCATCTTTATAAAAACCATACACCTCAAATCCTCCAGGAATAGCCAATGCATCAAATGAGCTAACATCTATT
>JBFFMB010000203.1:0-4176 GCA_041554455.1 Bacteroidales bacterium | reverse complement strand
AGTTCTCGAGTAGCTTCATAACCATCCATTTCGGGCATCATAATGTCCATAAGGACAAGGCTAATATCCTCGTTCTGTTCAAGTTTTTCAAGCCCCTCTCTTCCATTTTTTGCCACCACTGTTTTCATGCCTTTATCTTCTAATAAGCTACTCAATGCAAAAACATTTCTCATGTCATCATCAACTATCAATATTAGTTTGTTTTCTAGAACTGTTTCTTTGTCGTGCAAGGACTTCAGCATTTTCCGTTTATCTTCGGGCATGTCTGCTTCTAGCTGATTTAAAAATAAAGTGCTTTCCGAAAGAAGACGCTCAAATGAACGAGCTCCTTTTAAAATAATACTATCAGCATATTTATTAAGCTTGATTTCTTCTTCTTTACTTAAATCTTTTCCAGTATATATTATTATTGGGAGATCTATTATTTTTTTATTTTTTCTTATTTTTTCAAGAAGATCAAAGCCTGACATATCTTTCAGCCCTAAATCTAAAATCTGGCAATCAAATTTTTCTTTTAAAAGTAAATTATAGGCCTCTTCGCCAGATTCAATAGCGGTTATTTTTAAGCTATCATTATCCAATAAAGTAACGATGCTTTTGCGCATTATTTCATCGTCCTCAACAACAAGTATTTTTTTTATGGGTTTCGAAATAATGTTTTCAATCTTTTTAAATGCTTCGTCAAGTTTAGCTGGACTGACTGGCTTTGTGAGATATCCTATTGCGCCCATTTTCATTGCCTCAAGTGATTTATCTGCAGCTGATATGAAATGAACAGGGATATGTCTTGTCTTTATGTTGTTTTTAAGTCGTTCCATTACTTCATAGCCATCAATCCCAGGAAGACCGATATCTAAGATTATGGCGTGTGGCTGATAGAAATCAGCGTAATGTAGCCCTGTTTCGCCATCAATCGCTATGATGCATTTGAATCCTTTTTCGTGCGCTAAATCATACAAAATCTTGCTGAAATTTTCATCATCTTCAATCACCAATAAAAATTTATCGCCCTCTTCAATATTTTCTTTATCATCTTTAATATGACTATGTGATGCTAATTCTTTCTCCTTTTTTTCTTTCTTCGCCGTTTTTGATTTTGCGATTGATGTCATTTCTGACTTCAGTTCGTCTATTGTTTTTTGTGGCTTATCTTCGATGGCTAGAGGGAGATAAAGTGTAAAAGTTGTGCCTTCATTTTCCTTGCTTTCTAGATGAATTTCACCTCCCAAAAGTTCTGCAAAACTGCGGGAAATAGTTAATCCAAGACCGGTTCCACCATATTTACGACTTGTTGTTCCATCAACTTGTTTGAAAGCTTCAAATATAAAATCGATTTTATTTTCAGGAATTCCAACACCCGTATCTTTCACTGCAATTGCAATAGCATTCTCGCTATTTAATTTACTTGACGAAAGAGCAACTGTTTTGTCAGGTCTAGAAATTGTAACGCTAACACTTCCTTTATTTGTAAATTTTATAGCATTAGACAGCAGGTTTTTAATAATTTGGTATACACGTTGAACATCTGTTTTTATGCTTTTTGGAGTGCTTGTTTGAAGGTCAAATTCTAATTTAAGTTTTTTCTCATCAGTTAATGGAGAAAATGTTCGCTTAATAAATTGATCCAAATCATCAAAATATAAATCCTCTATATAAAGCTCAATTTTACCAGCTTCAACTTTTGAAAGATCTAAAATTTCGTTAATTAACTCTAAAAGATCAGATCCAGATGAGTTAATTGTTTTAGCAAATTCAACCTCCTTTTCTGTTAAGTTTTGTTTTTTGTTTGCAGCTAATAATTGAGATAGAACCAAAATGCTATTTAGCGGAGTTCTTAATTCGTGCGACATATTGGCCAGAAATTCACTTTTGTATTGGCTGGCTTTTTGAAGATCTTTCGCTTTTTGCTCTATTTCGGCTTGGGCAATTTTAAGATCTTCATTCGTCTTACGAATACTATCTCGTTGTATTTCAAGATCGTTGGTTCGCTCTTCTAATTCTTCATTTATTACTTTTAATTCTTCCTGTTGGTTTTTTAGATTTTCTTCGGATATCGTAAGTGCTTTTGTTTGTTCTTCCAGCTCTTCGTTTGCTTGGCGTAGTTCTTCTTGTTGAACGGTAAGTTCACTGGCTTGTTCCTGAGTTTGTTTAAGCAATAGTTCCACACGTTCGCGCGCTTGTACCGAATTAACGGCAATCGCGATACTATCTAAACAAGTCTGGAAGAATTGTGTGTGCAGAGAAGAAAACTTAGTAGCTGTCCCCAATAGAATTACACCAAGTAACTTTCCTTCGTAGATGAAAGGTGCAACAACAAAGCTTTTTGGAGGTTTTGAGTCAAAACCTAAATTTATTTCAGGTAAATTTTCAAATTCTCCTTTAACTGTAATTAATTTTCCATCTTTAGCAACTTGTCCAATGAGGCCTTCTCCAATTTTAAATGTATTAAATATTTTTTTCTTATCTGTGAATGCGTAAGAAGAAGAAAGTTCTAAAATTGTTTTTTCGTTTAGGGTATAAAATAATCCCACTTGAGCATTTAAATAACCGCATAAAAATGAAATTACATCATTTGAGAGTTGACGGATATCTGATTGACCACTCAATGTACTATCCATTTCATTAATACCACTCTTAAGCCAGTCTTGCTCATTGATTTCCTTAGACGCACTCCGGAGTTTTTTTGTCATATCGGAAAGAGCAATCCCCAGAGTGTCCTTTTCGCTTCGTACTTCAATATTTGTGCTATAATCGCCTTTAGCAATTTTATTTGCTTGTTGAACAACCGTTTTGAAACTTTCAACCATTCTGTTCATGGATTTTCCAAGCACATCTTTTCCGCTACGGATTTCGACAGTTTTTGAATAATCCCCGAAAGAGGCTGATTGACTTGTCTCGGCATAGGAGAGGAGTGATTTGACAAGGGAGTTGAATGTAGAAACCATCTCGCCGACCTCATTTTTGGGTGCTCTTATTTCATGGTTTACTAACTCACCCATAGCAACTTGTTTTGCCCAAGCGGAGAGTTTTTTAATAGGACTAACAAACCATCGAGTAACAAAAATTGATATAAAAAATACCAGTATAATCGTAATGATAAATGCAATTTTAGCTATGTCAGATAATTGCTGAGCATAAGCAAACGCTTCATTGTGTTCAATTTCTTCTATCAGAGCCCAATTCACCCCTAGTTCTTGTAAATAGTAAAGGTTTCTGTATATTCCAAGGACATATTTTCCACGGTTATTTTCATAGGTTGAAATCTGCTCTTCGTCAAGTTCGTTAACCGACAAATATTGTTCATCATATTGATGGGTAACATAGTCGAGCCAAGCTTGCGATTTTTGGTTTGATGACTTTTTATTTAAAACAACATCTTCGGACTCAAATCTTGAAAGCGAACGATAAAGTAAGTCACTTCCAATAATATACGCTTCCCCAGTATCACCCAAGTCAGCTTTGTTCATCAAAATATTATTTAAACTACGAATGTCAATTTTAAGCGCAATGACACCTATAATATCTCCATTATTTTCGTATAAAGGAGTCATCAAAAATGAGTCAAAACGTCTTGGATTTTCACTTTTAAAAGCGATGTCTGAAAAGCAAGTCGTTTTCTTAAGGATTGCTTTAGTAAAGCCTTTACTCAGCAATTCATTTGTTTTAATGTCTCTCGAAAAGTCAGTTCCCAAAGGAAATTCATCGATCAAAGAAAACAATAGCACTCCATCGTTGTTTAAAAAATAAATATTTTCAAAATTCCCTTTTTGATGATACAGTTTGTAATTATCGAGTAAATTTTTATACTTGCTCGAAAAAGCATAAGGATTGCTATAGGTTTTTTTAGTTTTTGAAAATTCATTTGAAAGCGCTGAAAAATAGTTCTTGGTCGTTGGTTGATTACTTTCAAATTCCAAAAAACTTACTTTTTGCTCAAAATAATTATTAATATTCTCAATTCGTAATTGAGATGTCGTTAATAAGGATTTTTCGGCGATAATTGTCAGTCCTAAATAAGAATTTAAGTAATTGATAAAACTGACCGAAGCCAAAGGAATGAATGAAATTGCTAAAAACCATATGAAGAGAGATTTCCCAACCCCAATAACAAAAAAAGTTTTTAGAGAATGTTTCCAATTTATTTTATTAAAATCTTGACTCATAGAAAAAACGATT
>JBFFMB010000202.1:0-4197 GCA_041554455.1 Bacteroidales bacterium | reverse complement strand
GAAAGCACCTTTTTTGAATGTCGGAGATTTTGTCACACTTTGTATCGATGGATTGAGTGTCTTCAAACGTGCGTTTAGAATAAGAGGGGCTGTCATATCTACAAGAATGAGACAATAAATTTATTTTCATCAAAGTTTAAGGCAACATTATTTACGAGAAAGTTTGTTCGATAAACCTTTAAATGAGATTTCTTAGGGGAAATGTATTTCAAATATCCTGCTAGATAACCAATATTTTCATCACTCGCCTCATAATCATCCCATCTCAGACGGTAATCAATACTATCATGCTGAATAGTTGCCAAAACATACAAATTCTCAAGTCCCAAAGCAACGGTATCATCCTCGGAAGCCTTTTTAAATACCATATCATTACTTCCTAAAAGAATCTGGAATGAATCTTCATCATTATTGGTTTTAGCGTACCATTTTTCAAAGTGAATACCTTTATAAACCAAATGATCGGCATCTGCCTCAATATGGATACTATTTTCCTCAGAATTATATAGGCCATGCACTTTCGAATTAGGAGATATTTGCCAATCCGGAAAGAAAATTTCAGTAAGATCAGCCGATTTTTTTAAATCAATATTAAATTCAAATTTTTGTGAGGGCATTGAATCAGAAACGAGTGTCGAATCAGAAAACAGGACAGGCATATACAAAGCCAAATGATTATTTACAGATTGGACTAAACCCTTAAACAAAAATTCACCGGTCAAATCGGCATCAACATAATCCGATTTTAAAGTCATTTGCTTGCTATTTGCAGATATTTTTTTGGCATCCAAGATAATTTGCTGTGTGTAATAATCTTTTCCATCCTGATGATAATTGGTACTATCAATTTGGATAAATCCGATATAATTATCAGGATCGGAACCCGAAAAATTTATATTCAAGTTTGTCGATAAAACAGCCGTTGGGTTATATCCCGAAAGTTTTAAGTTAAATAATTTGGCATTACGAACATTTGCTTTAAAATCGTAGGCCGGAATTTCGGCGCTATAATCAAGCAGACCATCAAAGTTTAAGGAAATATTATCATCTACTATATTAAGGTTTCCCGAAAATTTATCATCAAATAAACGCCCATTCACTTTCATTTGATTGTATATATTTCCTTTAAAATCTAAAGAGTCAACAACACCATTCATCAATAATACGATATCTTTTTTGATCAATCCACTCCCATCGAAATCAATATCCATATCCATTTTCCCAAGAAAATGTTCGGCATCAAATATTTTGCCCGCATCAAAATGAATTGAGCGCAAACGACCAGTATAGCGAGTAAGCTTATTGCTTTCATTGGTTGTCATTTTCATGTCTGTGAAAAAATTTCCAGCTTCAGAACGCATAGCCAAATTGGCATCAAAATTATTATAAACACCTTCAAGGCTCCCAATTAGCTCACATTTTCCTAGTCTCGAAAACTCAGCAGATAAATCAATAAAAGTAGGGTTTCCCGGAATTGCAAAACGTTCAATATCATCGGCTGAAGTTGTCAAGTTTCGTATTTTTACATAGGATAACGTTTTCTCGATATATGGCAGACCTTTCATATTTACATCCCCACTGAAATGAGTAAGCTCACCATAATCAAAAATTAAGTTCTTGCTTTTAAAATCACTTACCGTTCCCTCAACTTTTACTGAAAAGTTGAACACATCTTCCATTACAAAAAGCTCAGGTGCAAAATAACCAATGTCAGCTAAATTTAAACGGGTGGGGCGAATATCAGCTATGATTTTTATTTTCTCTTCAAAATCATTAAAATCTTCAAAACCATTATATTTAAAATTAAAGTCTAAATCCAACTTTGAATCCATGACCTTTATTTTCAGATTCTTTGCATCGAGGATAGTTTTTGATACGATAAAATCACCTTCGAAAGAATCAATATAAAAACCACTCCCATTTTCTTTCAAATTTAATTTATTGACTCTCATCACTAAGGAATCATCTACTAAACTAAGATTGTCAACATCTATATCAAGATTAACAATATCCATATAATCAAAATCAACCGCTCGAGGCCATCTTTCTTTATTCTCATTGACTAAACTAAAGGACCCATTATTTATTTCAAATGCGCTGCAACTAATCTGCAAAGGCTCATTTTTATTGATAATAGTGTCATTTATTTGATCATTTCGATCTGACGAATAAAGAGCATTTAGAAAAGTATTTAGGTTGGAAATACTATCATTTTTGTAGATAGCTAGATTAAACGTACAAGCATCTAAAATAATTTTATTTAGGTTTAGATTTCGTCTACGTAAACTGGATTTTTGGATATTAAGCTGGATACGATCAGCGTTCAACATCGTTTGATGATTCAAATCTTTGACATCCACACCCTTGAGTATAATATCAAAAAAAGCGGATACTGTAAGCTCTTTAATTCGGATATCAGTGGCTAATTCTTCAGACAAATACTCAGCCGCAATTTGAGCAGTATAAGTTTGCACATCGGGATTATGAAATAATACATACAAAGTAAGTAGCAATGTAAACACTACTACAAGAGGATAAACTAATATGCGTATAATTCTTTTTTTGATAACTTTGTCGTTGAAATGTTAAACCAATTTTAAACTCCATGAGCACTTATATACTCGGCATAGAATCTTCTTGCGATGATACCTCTGCAGCAGTGATTAAAGATAATAAAATACTATCGAATGTTGTTGCAAATCAAGACGTCCATAAAAATTATGGAGGTGTTGTCCCAGAACTTGCTTCACGTGCACATCAGCAAAACATCATACCTGTCATTACAAGCGCTCTTCAAAAAGCAAATATAAACAAAAATCAACTTCATGCTATTGCTTTTACAAGGGGTCCAGGATTGTTAGGTTCTTTATTGGTAGGAACTTCCTTTGCAAAAACATTTGCGCTTGGGATGAATATCCCGTTGATTGAAATTGACCATATGCAGGCACATATTTTAGCCCATTTTATCAAAAATACGGATGACTACGAATGTCCAAAATTCCCATTTTTATGTTTAACGGTTTCGGGGGGGCATACCCAAATTGTCGTAGTTAAGGATTATTTTGATATGGAAGTGATCGGAAATACGATTGATGATGCTGCTGGAGAAGCATTTGACAAGGCTGCTAAAATATTAGGGCTACCCTATCCCGGTGGACCATTGATCGATAAATATGCAAAAATGGGGAATCCAAATGCTTTTAAACTTCCTGAACCAAAAATTCCAGAATTAAATTTTAGCTTCAGTGGGCTTAAAACTTCCTTTCTGTATCTTATACGAGATCAGCTTAAATTAAATGAAAACTTTATTGAAGAAAATCTTAATGATCTTTGTGCTTCAATTCAATATACGATCATTCAAGTGCTTTTAAACAAAGTCATACTAGCCTCAAAACAAACAGGAATTAAACAAATTGCTATTGCAGGTGGGGTTTCTGCTAATTCTGAGTTACGAAAAAGGCTTATGGCTATGGAATCAACCCACCATTGGAAAGTATTTATTCCGGCCTTTGAATACACCACAGATAATGCAGCAATGATTGCCATTACTGGTTATTTAAAATACATTAATATGGAATTTACAGATCAGAAGGCAGTACCTTATGCTCGTTCATCCAATAAATAATTTAGAAAGGCTCACAAATAGATTATTCCGAAATAATTTTATCAGAAGAGCTCTTTGCAATTATTTATTCTATTATTTCTATGAAATGATCACTTTCATTCTTTAATGGAGAAATTTTCTTGGTAAGTGGGTCATAATGAAAATAATAAGTTGGGGCTTTGTCAGCAGGCATATTTTCTAGAATAGAGATGTTTAGAACATAATCGTAAAAATAGCTTGCATATTTTTTCCCAAGCAATTCAGGCACTTTTGCAAAATCTTTTATTGAAAGACTATCCAAATTATAATAATATCTGATTTTCTCATTTTCATCGATTTCAAATTCACCATCAATGCCATCCATCAAACTATAGGATGTATAAAGCAGAGGGAATTTTTCGTCAGGAATATTCTTACGCTCTAGTTCAAACCACGAGTTAATATTCACAAAATTTACATCTACAGTAACATCAACAGCCTGCCCATAACAAAAATGAGAATTGGTTGAAAAAAAATTCGCAACACATTCATGGGCGGAACCGAGGCTGCCTTCAAGATGACAACACACAAGTAGCCATAAACTAAGATACCCG